>JBEPWY010000221.1:0-6239 GCA_041642185.1 Marivirga sp. | reverse complement strand
ATATAGCTGAATTGGTACAAGCAGCTAAAACAGGCGCCGCTATAGCTTGGGCAAAATTATATCGGGCAATAAACTGATCCGGGTTTGTTTGGTAATGAATTTGCCAACTTGTATTACAGCTTTGGAACATATTGGAAAAATCGGTGGTGAATAGATCATCCACACCTGTTATTCTGATAGGAGAATTTTTCTGCCTTAACCAATCCATAGCCTCTATCATTGCTTTAGATCTAACGTTAGGAGTGAGGTTATTCAGTTCCATGTCCATCTTGCGGATAGATGGCATAATTCCCGTCATTATCAAGCTATAGTCGCCCATTGTTTTTAATGCGTTTTCAGCTTTATTAATATGGGCGGTCAGGTTTTTCTCCATTTGCGTAAAGCAGTTGGTTTTTAGCTCAATGGGATCAAGGTTTATTTCCATATTAAATTTTGCCAGCTCTGTAGTGAAATGAGAGTCGTCAACAGCTTGTAGAAATTCGGTTATTATAGGGGCAGGCCTGTAGGTGCGGTCAATAAAACATAGTTCTTGCTCAGCACCTATACGCTGAGTTTTACGATCCAGCTTTCCTGCCTCAATCATCTCTTTAAGATAATTAAGGTCAAGCAAGATGTGGTAGAAAGCCTCTTTCTGCTTTTCCGGATCGTTAATAAATTCGACAGCTTTTGCACCCATAAGTCAAAAAAGTTAAGCCTGCTAAATCGGTAAAAAAATGATCCGATCAGTTAATTGTGTTATAAAAAGCTACACAGTTGATGGCATTGAAAGCAAAGTATTTCTCAATGCAGCTGAATATTATATAAGGAAAAAAAATACTAATAATTTGTATATTTCGCATGTTTTCAAAATCTTAACATGCTATTGTTAGTACGCTATATTTTAAGTTTTGGTTACTTTGGTATGTGAATTGAAGAGGTTTGAATAGCGCTTATAAAGTTCAGATTTTGTTCAATGGGGGGCTTATTTGCTTATTTGTAATTTTTATCTATTGTATATTTTCAAGCTTTTAAGATAGGTTAAATAAGAAAGCATGATAGAATGGAATATTTTTAGATGGTTTCTTTAATTTTACTGATATTTGCGGTGAAATTCAATTCTACAATTAATAATAGATTTAAGTGTTCGAAAACAGATATTGGCAATTTTTCATGTCTCCTTTTAGTATGATGTATAAATGGATAATGCAGTTTCGCAATCATTTATATAATATTGAATATAAGGCTGTTTTTAAGTTTGAAACCATTGTTATATCTGTGGGAAATTTATCTGTTGGGGGTACGGGCAAAACACCAATGGTAGAATATATTATTACTTATTTATTGAAAAATAAGCTAGAGAATAAAATAACAACCTTGTCCAGAGGTTATGGTAGAAAAACTAAAGGTTTTCGAATGGCCAATGAACAAGATAGTGCCAATACTTTGGGGGATGAACCATTTCAGATTTATCAAAAATTCAAGTCTGATATCAATGTAGCGGTAGGGGAAGATAGGGTGCTGGCAATTCCCAGTATTTTACTGGAACAGCCTGAAAACGAAGTGATAATTTTAGATGATGCTTTTCAGCACCGTAGTGTAAAACCCAATTTATCTATTGTTTTATCCGATTACCATCATCCTTTTTATAGCGATTTTGTTTTGCCTTCAGGCAGATTAAGGGAAAGCAGAAAAGGAGTAGCACGTGCTGATGCATTAGTTATTACCAAATGTCCCTCCGACATATCAGTCAAAGAAAGGAATGAAATAAAAAGTGATGCTTCAAAATATTCAGGAGATTTGCCCATATTCTTTAGTGGTATTTCTTATGCCAATTGTCATTCGCCCTATCTTAACAGGCCAATTCGAAAAAATATTGCAGTAATTACAGGTATTGCTCAGCCTAAGCCTTTTCTCAACTACCTTAAAAGTGATTTCAATGTGTTGAAACATTTTAAGTTTAAAGATCATCATTATCTCACAGTAAATGAAATAAAAGAAATTGCACTATTTGCGGAGGAAAATAGTGCTGATGTTATTACAACGGAAAAGGATTGGGTTAAATTAAGCAATCATGCTGTTTTTGAAACCTCATTAAAAAACTATCTATTTTATGTACCCATGATGGTACAATTTTTGGACGAGGAGAAATCTTTTCAGCAAATGATTGAAGAAACCCTAAAAGGACAATAGAAAATCCACTATTATCATTAATTTCGCGACTGCTTTGACAAAACAACTATTATTAATATCGATATTCATTTTAGGAAGTGCTCCTGCCTGGTCACAAGTTATTGATGATTCTACCAAAATGGTATACGGTTTTGAAACTACGGTATACACTACTGAGGAAGCCATAAAAAACAACAATGTAAAGTATCAGATGGTTGATACTACTTTGGATGACGTACATCGTTGGGAGCCGGTGGAAAGAGAAAATTATTATTATCAGGATTTGGGTACCGCTGGAACAGCCATGCAGCCCATTTATTATCAGGCCCCAGATGTTATTGGTAAACGTAGCGGATTTAGTGTGTTCGATTTTTATGTAAAGGAACCTGAAGATTTTAGATATTTTGATACTAAATCCCCCTATACAAAATTAAGATCGGTAATAGGCGGTAATTATAGGGCATATATAGGGGTCGATTTTTCAAGAAATGTCAATGAGAACTGGAATACAGGCTTCAGCTTCCGAAGATGGACTATTGATAAACAAATTGGCCCTTCCAGTAACAGGGGCGATCTGAATGTGCTTACCCATTCCTACGATATTTTTTCAGATTATCAGACGCCCAATAAAAAATACAGATTGCTTGTCAATTTTGCCCGTACTTTTCATAAAGTTAACGAAACGGGGGGGATTGCTACAGATGATACTACTGTAGTGTATGATAATTTATTTGAATACCGTGATGCAGAGATTAATCTGCGTAATTCCAAGGCTGGGGAGCTGAGACAACAATATCATATTTATCAGCATTATAAAATTAATGATCTTGTGCAGGTGTATCATACTTTTGACCGCTCAAGAAGAATGAATATTTTTAATAATCCTTCTGCCAGTACAGCTCCTGATTCTGCTTATTTTGATCACTACCTAGTCAGAGCAGATTCTACAATGGATTTGGCCAATTATTTTTATATGCAAAACGAGGCAGGCTTAAAGGGAAATCTTTCCAAGCTTTTTTACCGCTTCTATTTCAAAAGAAAAGATATCAGGTATTCAGCGAAATATCTTGAGGGTATAAATCCATTAGTTGAAAATTACGGAGGTGGTTATATAAGGCTGGCACCAAAAGACGATTGGCGTTTGGAGGCCAATGCAGAATATGAATTGAATGGCAATTACAAACTTTCCGGTACGTTAAATATTCCATTTTTGGAAGTAAGTGCTTTGTCCATGCAGTTTGCTTCCCCTTTCTTAAATGAGCAGTATTTTGGGAATCATGATTTCTGGATAAATGATTTCAGTAGCGAGCAAGTTCAGGAGATCAGAGGTAAATTTAATTTCAGTTGGAAAGATCATATAAGACTACAGCCTAAGGCGGCTATAAAAGTAGTAAGTAATCATTTATATTTCGATACGGAGGCCAGACCTCAACAGGCTAAGAGTACAGCCACTATGCTACATCCTGGCCTGGAATTTCAAAGTAGACTTTCTTATTTCCATTTGAATGGGGATTATGTTTATACTACCGTAGAAGGCGGAAATGCTGATTTATTTAGGATACCAGAACATTTCCTTAGGTTGAATTTTTATTATGAGCGAAATTTAATTGAAAATTTAATAGCCAGGTTTGGAATAGATGCGCATTATAAATCTGCTTATTATGCGGATGATTATGATCCTGTGATTCAACAGTTTCATCTTCAGAATGATTTTTTAATCCCTTCCTATTTCTTTGCGGATGTTTATGCCAGCTTTAAGATTAATACAGCTAGTATTTTCTTGAAGATGAGGCATGTAAATATGGGGTTGAATTCCGGAGGATATTTTGCCACACCTTATTATACCGGTCAGGAAAGAGTATTTGACCTGGGAGTAAGCTGGTCGTTTTTTGATTAATAAAATAAATGGAAAAATTTACTTTATGATTAACCCTTCCTACAGACCCTATATGGGTAAATATAGCGGAGAAAAATTTGGAGGATATTTTAGCTGATCATGCTTATTGTGAACAAAAAGCCGCAAGTTCGTGTATCAGCATGATTACTTCCTTTCCTGATATGAAAGAAATGGTGGAAGCACTTATTCCGGTAGTTGCAGAAGAATGGTCGCATTTTGAAAGAGTAATGGAGCAGATCAATAAGCGCGGTTATAAGCTGGGTTTTCCCCATAAAGATGAATATGTGGCTCAGCTGATGAAGCTGGAAATAAAAGGAGGAAACAGAAAACACCAGGTAATGGAAAAGCTTTTAATCAATGCTTTAATAGAAGCAAGAAGCTGCGAGCGTTTCCGGCAATTGCACCTGCACTTGCAAGATGTTGAACTAAAAAAATTCTATTATGAACTTATGGTTTCCGAGGCAGGCCATTATAGAAATTTTATTCAGCTGGCTGAAACGTATATGACTAAAGAAGTGGTGAGAAAAAGATGGGAGGAGCTACTTATTGCCGAAGGGGAAATCATGAAAAATCTTGAGCCTAGGGCAGACAGAATTCATTAGAATAGTAAAGAAGACTATTTCATTAAGAAAATTTATTCAGGCTGATTGCCTTCTGCCGGGTTGATTTAAAGGTTTTAATCTCATCGCTTCTTAACATTATATGCTTTGTTTTTCGGCCTTGCACTCTTTTACGCCACATTCTGAAGCTGGCAGGTGTCATTTCTTTTCGCATGATTTTTATTACATCCTTTTCAGCCACACCAAACTGCTGAAAAATAGCATCAAATGGGGTACGGTCTTTCCAAGCCATTTCCACTATACGATCTATTGCTTCAGTATCTAAATCTTTTAATTTTGTCATAACTAATTAACTAATTTCTGCCTGATATGTTTTCAGTAGAAATTTATTATCCTGCTCCTCCAAAATACCAGCTGGCGATTGAAAAATAGATAAGTACTCCCGAAATATCAGCAATGGAAGTTATTAAAGGAGCACTTGCTGTGGCCGGATCTGCACCTATTTTAGTAAATATAAAGGGTAAGGTTAAGCCCACTATACTTCCTACCAATACTGTACAAACCATAGTGAGTGTAACCACGAATATGACTTCTGGTGCCCGAAAACTTGCTACCAGTCCTACAGCTAAAGCCATGGTTATTCCCAAAAGAAGGCCTACTATTAATTCCTTGCCAATCAGTTTAAACCAGTCTTTCATTTGCACTTCTCCGGTAGCCATGGCCCTTATCATTAATGTGGCAGATTGGGCTCCTGCATTTCCTCCGCTGTCAATTAGCAGTGGCAAGAAGAATACCAATGATACCACTGCTGCAATGGTGCTTTCAAAACTGGCAATGGCAGCTCCGGAAAAGATGTTCATAAAAACCAAGGCAAACAACCAGAGGATTCTTTTTCTGTAAAGTAATAAAATTCTGGCTTTTAAAGGATTAAAAACAGCATCCTGAATGGAGCCAAAGCGATGAAAATCTTCAGTGACTTCTTCTTCGGCCACGTCCAATATATCATCTACAGTCACTATTCCTATTAAAGTTCCCTGACTATCTGTTACAGGTAAAGCAACTCTATCATAATCACGGAAGGTCTTTACGGCTATTTCCTGATCTTCTGTTGCCTTTAAGGCGATAAACCTGCTGTCCATCAAGTCTCGAATATATTGTTCAGGCTGGGCCAGTAATATTTCCCTTACGGGTAAATCATCAATCAATTTCCAGTTTTCATCAGTGATATAAATCATGTTTAAAGTTTCGGAATCTTTTCCGTATTCCCGAATATGATGGAGTGTTTGCTCAATGGTGAATTCCGGTCTCACAGCCACAAAATCCGGAGTCATTAAGCGGCCAATACTTTCTTCAGGATAACCCAAAAGTTCCGTGGTTACTTTTCTTTCTTCCGGAGAAAGCATTTGAATCAGGCGTTGCGCTACAGGACCAGGCATTTCTTCCAGTAATGCTGTACGGTCATCAGGTTCCAAATCATTTAATAGGCTTGTAAGCCTTTGTTGCTTACCTGCCAGTATTTCAATTAGCTCTTTTTGTTTTTCTTTCGAAAGGGTTTTAAATGTATTAGTGGCCAACTCCTGGGGGAGTAAGCGAAATACGATCACATCATTTGGAGCTTCTAGTTGGTCAATGAG
>JBEPWY010000220.1:0-6262 GCA_041642185.1 Marivirga sp. | reverse complement strand
CGAAAGTTTAAGAATTAATCTTGAAAAACTAATTTCTTTTAAGAAAACCGACGATTCCATCAGAATTTGGTGTGTGGGTTGCGCAACAGGAGAGGAGCCTTATTCGATAGCCATAATGATTCATGAGATATTGGGTAATGATTTAGATAAGTATGATTTACAAATATTTGCTTCAGATATAGATGATAGGGTGCTCAATTTTGCTCGAAAAGGTGTTTACCAGAAGACATCTGTAGAAAATATACCTGCTAAACTATTAGCGAAGTATTTTGATAAAAAAAATGGTGATTTATATGAAATAAAAAAGTTTGTAAAAAGTAATATATTGTTCTCCAGACATGATATTACAAATGACCCTCCTTTTGTAAAATTGGATCTTATTGTATGTAGAAATTTATTGATCTACTTCAATAATAATTTACAAAAGCAAACCTTACAAATCTTTCATTTTGCATTACGAAGTAATGGGTTGATGTTTTTAGGTAAATCCGAAAGTGTAAGTGTTGCACCGGAATTGTTTAGCAAAGCAGATGATTTTAAAATATTCAGAAAAGCAGATGCCAGTTTAGATTACCGCCTAAAGTTTTCGCAATTCAAGAATAAGAATGAAATAATTCAGTCTGATGTAAGGAAGCATGAGGTTAGGAATATGTCAGTCGTTGATGTGGCTAAAGAAACGCTTTACTATAAATATGATCATCCATTTGTAGTTATTAATGAGCAGGCTGAAATTAAAGAAGTAAATGGAAGTTTACGGCTTTACCTGGAAATAAGTCAAGGCAGCATGAACGCCAATTTAACCAAAATGGTGAATAAAGAATTGGTTACCTCCATAAAAGTATTGCTTGCGCAGGTGAGAAAAACGAATGTTCCTCATACTAGTCAGATAATTAAATTTAACTTATATGAAGTAGATAATTATGTGAAAATCAAGATTTTGCCATTGATTTATTCGGTTAATGATTCTCAATATTATATTGTCATTTTTGAGAAAATACAGCCGGGAGAGAAATTTTTGGCACTGCAGAAAGAGCTTAATTCAACAGATATTACTGATTTCCATATACAAGAACTGGAAGATGAGCTTTCCTCATTAAGAGAACATTTGCAGATTTTTACAGAGGAACTGGAATCTACCAATGAAGAATTACAAATTACCAATGAAGAATTACAGTCTACCAATGAAGAGTTAAAATCAGCCAATGAAGAGCTTGAAACTTCCAATGAAGAACTGCAATCTGCTAATGAAGAATTAAATGTCACCAATAAAGATCTTTATATCAGTAATGAAGCACTAAAGGAAAAAGAAGCGGAATTAAAAAAATCTAAAAATGTCAGCGAAAAGAATGAAATCATATATCGTTCAATGTCTGAAAATATCCCTAATGGATCTATAGGTATATTAAATGACAATCTTGAAATCGAATATTTAGCAGGGGCAGATTTAGAATGTTTTACTCATGATGCTGAATCAATGAAGGGTAAATCTATTCATGATTTAGTGAATTTAGAAGGTAAAGAAAGAAGTAAACTTACAGATACCCTTTCTCAGACTATTGCAGGAGATACCAGGGAAATTGAATTCTATTATAGTAATAACTATTATGATTTACATACTGTACCTATTAAGCTTCCTACAGATAAAAAGAACAAAATTCTGTTCTTAATTCAAAATATTACCCAGGCTAAAAAAGATAATTTGAAGGTGATGATGGCTGTAGAGGCAGCAGAATTAATAATTTATGAATTCAACTACAAGACCGGTTCTTTCTCAAATAATCCTGCATTATTAAATTTATTTGAGCTGGAAGAATCTGACCTTAACAATGTAAATGCCTTTATGGCAAAATATCATCCCGAGGATTTAGAAATAAGAAACCGCAAAAAAGACGAGGCGCTTAAAACAGGTATTGTTTCCTATGAAGCACGTATTATATTAAAATCCGGGATTCGATGGATAAGAGTATTTGGAAGAATATTGTTTGATGAACAAAAAATGCCGGAGCTTGAAGTAGCTACTGTAATGGATATTACCAAAGATAAACAGTTATTAGAGCAGGTAAAAGAAAGTGAGGAGAGGTTTAGACTAATTGCCGATAGCGCACCGGTTATGATTTGGATGACTGATCTTGATAAAACATGTAGTTATTTAAACAAAAAATTCCTTTCTTACCTGGGTAGTTCACTTGATGAAGTGATTGGAACAAGTTGGTTTGAGCATGTGCATCCTGAAGATCGTGAAAAATATGAGCATGTTTTTAATGACAGTTATCAGCAAAAAAAGCCATTTTTAATGGAATACAGGCTCAAAAATCATGATGGCGATTATTGCTGGCTGATGGATTATGGAATACCCATTGTAGATGACAATAATAACTTTAAGGGGTTTATAGGCTCTTGTGTAGATATCAGCAGGCAACGCAAATTTACCCAGGAACTGGAGCGAAAAGTTTCTGAAAGAACATATGAACTTCAACGAGCCAATGAAGAACTGATTAACCTGAATATATCTTTGGAGGAGTATGCACATATAGCAAGTCACGATCTGCAGGAGCCTCTCCGTAAAATTACCACCTTTGGTTCCATACTTAAAAATAAAGCACAAGATCCAAGCGCAATAAAAAAATATGTAGATAAGATTAATAATTCTGCAGAAAGAATGAGCCACCTGATTAAGGATATACTGGATTACAGCAGGCTTACAGATTCAAGTGTTGAAAAAAGGGAAATAGATTTGAACGCTGTTTTAGGCGGCATTGAAAATGATTTAGAGTTGGTGATTAATGAGAAAAATGCCAAGCTAAATATTGATGATGATTTAGGGATTATTAAGGCTAATGAGGTGCATATAAGTCAATTATTTTCTAACCTTATTAAAAACTCATTGAAATATAGTATTGAACAGCCGGAAATATCTATTAGTGCTGAAAATATAAAAGGCTCACAAATGCCTGAACATTTCAATACCGATAATAATCAGCTGTACAAAAAAATCAAGCTAAAGGATAATGGAATAGGCATTGAACAACAACATCATGAAATGATTTTTCAACCCTTTAAACGCTTACATTCTAAAACAGAATATGCAGGTACCGGCATAGGGCTGGCCATATGTCGTAGAATTGTTGAAATACATGATGGCTTTATAGAGCTGAAAAGCAAACCGGGAGAAGGAAGTACTTTTATTTTATATCTACCTTTAAATAATTCCTGATTTATAACTAAAATAAATCTGGAGACTCTTTTCTTCGTTGAAAATAATTTCTGTGGAAAAGATAAATAGGAGGATATATCTTTGGTAAATAATAAGGCAGTAAGCTTAAATATTCTTTATATTTGTAAATAAATGCACGGGGTGCCATGGTTATGCCAAGGCTGAGACAATACCCGATACCTGATTTGGATAATGCCAACGTAGGGATGCAGTATTAAAATATTTCATTTTTGTACTCCATTACTTTGGGCCATCCATTGAAATGGATTTTTTGTTTTAAAGCAATACTAAAATGGAGTTAGAGAAAAAAATAAGCTCAGAATTAATCCCACAAAGCCATACAAACTGGCAAGGGCGACCAGAATGGTTTTTTAACCGGGAACATACAGACACCTACGAACAATGGTATGAAGGCCGCTATAAAAGAGCCGAAGTCTGGCAAAAGAAGGTTATGGAAGAGCTGGTTTCCAAAGATGACCGAATTGAGCAACTGCTTGAATTTGGCTGTGGTACCGGACGTTTTACCCGTTGGTGGAAAGATATTGGCATAGAGGCTACCGGTGGGGACATCTCACCTTTAATGCTCTCTCAGGCGGTCCATTTATTTGATGGAGATCTGGTAATGGCCGATTCGCACAATATGCCTTTTAAAGACCACACCTTTGATGCGCTTGCTTTTATTACAACTTTTGAATATTATAAAGATCCTGTAAAAGTAATTCAGGAAGCTGCGAGGGTAGGGAAATACGGAATTGCAATGGGGATGATGAATAGAAATTCTCCTAAGGTAGCCCGTAGACGTATTCAGCAAATGTTTGGTAAGAATCCATTTTATGTAACCGCCACATTTTATACGCCTAAGAAATTAACCGAAATTATCAAAGTAGCGCTTGATGGCAGAGATTATACAATAGAGTGGACCTGCACTGGTCTTCCAAAATGGTTTCCGGTTCAGAAGTGGAACCTTCCTTATGGTGACTTTTTTGGCTTGTATATCAAATTAAACGATGTGGAATAATGAAAGAAGCATTAGGTAAAATTGACCATCAGCTTTTTGAAGGAATTATTCGGCAAAAATGTGGCAAACAAAGAGCTGAAGTGAGCACAGTCCCTCAGTTTGGTGTGGATGTGTCGGTAGTGGATTTGCCAGGAGGAATGGCTATGGTCAACACGAGTGATCCATTGTCGCTGATACCATCTCTTGGGCTAGAGGAGTCTGCCTGGCTTTCGGTGCATCTGATGGCCAATGATATGGCTACCACAGGCTTTGCGCCCATGTATGCACAGTTTGTATTAAACCTTCCTTCCACTTTTTCCAAGACTGATTTCGAAGTTTACTGGAATTACATCCATACTTTTTGCGCTGAAATAGGCACTGCCATTACTGGTGGTCATACAGGTTTTGTGGAAGGCCAGAATTCTACTATAGCTGGTGGAGGTACATTTACAACAGTAGCGCCAAAATCACAGATACTAACTTCCACTATGGCCAAGTCAGGCGACAGCATATTAGTTACTAAACAATGTGCAATTTCCTCAGCGGCCATTTTGGCTATGAGTTTTCCTGAAACTATAAAAAATAAACTGGGGAATGAAGTTTGGCAAAAAGCATCAGAATCATTTTACGATACTTCATCATTAAAAGAAGCATTGGTGGCTGTAGGACCTGAACATCATTATAAAGAAGTAACAGCTATGCATGATGTTACAGAGGGAGGAGTTTTAGGTGCTATATATGAAATGGTATCTGCATCCGCTAAAGGAGCATTGATTTATGATGACCAACTACCAATAGGCTATGTGCAAAATGAGGTGTGCGAGCTCTTCAATTTAGATCAGCGAAATTGTGTGGGAGCCGGCTCCATGATCATAAGTTGCAAAAAAGGAGCTGAAGCTTCAGTTATAGATAGATTAAAAACTGAGGACATTAATTGCACTGTTGTTGGTGAAGTCAAAGAGCCGTCTCATGGAATTAAAATAGTTGAGCAGGGGGAGCAAAAGGATATGATTTATATAGAGGAAGATCCTTATTGGGCTGCATTTTTTAAAGCTTTTAAAGCCGGTTGGAAGTAATGACCAGAGAAAGAGCCATATCACCTGGAATCTATTTGGTAGTAGATCCTTCAATGGAAGAAAAGATATTATTGAAGAAGCTCAAAGCAATAGTAAAGGAAGAGATAGCTGCTGTTCAGATTTGGGACAATTTTAAACATGAGCAGGATGTCCGGCAGTTTATTAATAGTATATGTGAAATATGCCATCCTGAGGATATTCCTGTGCTGATCAATAATCAATGGGAGCTGTTATTGAATTCTACACTTGATGGAGTTCATTTCGATTACATGCCGAGTAATTATGACCGGATCAGGAAAGATGTCGGCAGAAATTTTATTTCAGGTATTACCCTTAACAATGATTTGTCGCTTGTAAAGGAGGTGGAACTTCAGCGAATGGATTATCTCTCTTTTTGTTCTGTTTTCTCTTCTTCTACTAGTAATAGTTGTGATTTGGTAAGTTTTGACACAATTAAAGCTTGTAAGGAGATGACTAATATTCCTGTGTTTTTAGCGGGAGGGATAAAACCAGAAAATATGCAGCAATTGAAAACCCTGAGTTTTGAAGGGGTAGCTGTAGTTTCAGGTATTATGAGCAGCGATGATCCTGCCGGAGCAGTAAAGAAATATATAAATCAATTAAAAAATAAGTAAAATGAGAATGTCAACCATCAAAAAGTTATGCTGTCCTTTTGATAAGGCCGATTTGGAATTAACTATTATTGGAAAGGATGCCAATGAAAATATCCTGGAAGGATTTTTAACTTGCAGTACATGCAGAAGAATTTATCCTTTTGTAAAAGGTATTCCTATTATGAGCCCCGATGAATATAGAGAGTTTGAACTTGAAAAACCTTTACTGGAAAAGTGGAGTGCTCATTTAAAAGGTAAAACTGTTGATAATTTTCGATTGGTGGGTGCTTATAAAGGAGGTAACCAAAGGGAATACTAAACCGGAAAGGGTAAATACAACAGATTTTGAGGTTTACTGAGA
>JBEPWY010000219.1:0-6292 GCA_041642185.1 Marivirga sp. | reverse complement strand
AATTGTTGGTATGGTTTTTTTATAGAAATAGAATGTATCTGCGCTGGATTCTCCTTTGATTTTTTTTTCCTTCGCTTCTAAAAATAAATCCCTATAAGATTCCAAATCTTTAATATACCAGCTTTCTACCTTATGATCTTTGGGGCCTCCCATCGGAAAATCCATAACCTGGCTAGATAAAAACCTAGGTTCTTTCCGTTTACTCATGAAAATTTCAGGATGTTGATCCAGATATTGATGCAAGGAGGATGTTCCGGATTTCGCTACGCCTGCAACAAGTAAATTGGCCAATTCGGTTGAGTTAATTTTTAAAATTTTATCCACAATATATAGCTTAGTTCAGTTTTATGTTTTTATTTCCCGTAAATGCTTACCGTAAACATTATATGTTTTTACTTTAATTTTTACCTATTTACACAATCATTTAATACTACAGTACGCAAAATATAAAGATGGATTTAATTAAAAAAACTTATTTATTTTTATTAACTAATCAAAACTGTACGCTATACTTATAAAAATTAGCTTAATAATACAATATAAATTCCAGTTATAGTAAGGGACAAATTTGATTTTTTTGGGTAAATCTTCATAATCTAAAACAATTTAAATATTACATACGTACATATTTCCAATTAATGCAAATATTGAATCGACATACACCTCATTACTTCTGACTAAAACTTAATGCTAGAATATAATAGCACAAGAAATTAAAAATTTTATTTTAATGATCCCCCCCCTTATTAATTTTCTGAGAAAATTTAAAAATTTAGTAACTAATCAAACAGTGAAGGCTGATTCATATAAAACAATTAGCCAATTGCTATATACATCTCAGCAAGGCCAAGATGGAATAATTGTAAATACCTTACCTAATGAGCTGAAGGGGAAAATAAATGACGATCTTGAGCGTGCTGCTGCATCTTTATTAGAGAGGGTAGCATTAGGGGCTTTAATTAAGAACCATCAACCGAAAAGGGTGTTTGAAATAGGTACCTTCAGAGGATTTACCTGCCTTGCATTGGCAGAAAATGCCCCTGAAGGCACTGAAATTTTCACACTTGATTTGCCTCCAGAACTATCTGCTACAGAAATAGCTGAAAAATATTACAATCAAACAAACAGTTCCGGGTTTCATAAAATGAGTGAAAAAGATATTGACAGGTCGGTAGGTGTTTTACTCCCATTATATAAAGGAAAGAACAAAATCAAACAACTGTATTCGGATTCCTCCACCATGGACTTTAGTGATTTCTATGGAAATATTGACTTTTTCTTTATAGATGGTTGCCATGCATATGACATGGCTTTGAAAGACTCTTTAACAGCCTGGAAATGTCTTTCACCCGGAGGAATGATAGTCTGGCATGACTACACATGGAAATCTGTGAGGAATGCTATTAAAGACGCCAAACTAAACTCTCCTGTCACATATATTAAAGACACCTCTCTGGCATATAGTATCAAAAAAAGGTTGGATTAAAGAAGGGGATCATCAGGTGAACTTTTTTAACTCCCACTTTAATACCTCAAAAAAAAGACAAGGAAACAGTTGAATTAAAATTTTATCCGTAACACTAGCTAAGAAATACTATTGTAATATATTTACAGAAATGCAATTTTCAGAAACAGTCTGATCAATATCTAAAATCAAACTTATCATTATAAAGAAGATAAGATTTTACTTATGCAAAATACTCGAGCCTTAATGCCTGATTTTCTCATCATAGGTGCAGGAAAGTCAGGTACAACATCTGTTGACAACTACCTTAAACAACACCCGTCCATTTTTATCAGCGATAGAAAAGAGCCTAATTTCTTTGGCTATGAGTTAAATACAGCTGAAGATTTTAAAGGTATGCCTCAGCTCAATCATTATAAGAGCTCCATAACAAATTTGCAGGAATATCTACAACTATTTGAAATGGCTGAAGCCAATCAAATCAAAGGCGAAACTTCCAATACTTATATGTACCATGAAAAGGCTGCGGAAAGAATTTTCCACCATAAACCGGAGATAAAGCTTATAGCTATTCTAAGACAACCTGCTGAAAGATTATATTCAAGGTTTCTACATCTGGCAAGAGAGAATAGGTTACCTACTGAAAACTTCTCTGACTGCCTGGATAGAAGCACGGTTTGGTGGAGAAGAAATGATTTAATTAAAGAAGGTTTTTATGGCAAATACCTTAACAAGTATTATCGGTTGTTTGATAAAAACCAGATCAAAGTATTCCTTTACGAGGAATTAAGAGAAAACCCTGAAAAGATGATGAAGGAAATTTTCACTTTTTTAGATGTAGACCCTTCTTTTGAGCTAGACTTTTCCGTTGAATATAATCAATCTGGTTTTATCAAAAACAAAAATTTCAACTCAGTTTTTGGAAGTCAGGGGTTATTAAACAAAACCTTTAAAGCTGTTTTACCAAATAGCTTGGTAAAAACCTTACGTGAAAATTTAACAATTCAAAAAAACCTCCAAACTTTCAGAGCAAAGAATTTACATAGGCCGAAATTAGATAATGAGCTGAAGCGTAAAATCACCCAGAATATTTATTTGGAGGACATTAAATTACTTGAAAAAGTAACCGGTAAAAATTTAACTCACTGGTATAACAACTGAAACAACTTTAATCATTTACAATTCATCACACTGGCAGGTAAAGTAACCCTATAAATTTTACCCCCTAAAACGCCATTGGTCAATTCATCAGTAATATAAAATTGCTGAGATTTTTCATCAAAATCAACGGCTTCTTTCTGACTGAAATGATCTAATTCATACATAGTTAACTTACCTTTAAAAAATTGGCTTCCTGTAAAGCAACTAAAGAAAAAAATTCTGTCGTGAGACAAAAGTGCGAGAATGTTATCTTCAGTATTCAAAGTTGCTCCCGTAATCCAGTTTTCGAGCATAAGCCCATCTCCTGTAAAAGTACTATCTACCAAAACCGCCTCCTGGTTTCCAGGTTGATCACTTAAACGATAAAGCTTTATTTTTCCTTTAAATGGGTTGCCTCTGCTTTTGGAGAATAAATACAAGCTATCCTTATAATGAACCATGGCTTCTATATCAAATTCCTGCTTTCCGGCTACCGGTGGAAATTCTGTTTGGTCAGATAGGCTAAACCGTATAATTTCAGGCTGATAAGTTGCGGTGGAAATAGTATCAGGGTCAGGGATTTTATAAATTTTTAAATCCGTGCGTTTATTTCTGTTGTTTCCAAAGTCACCAATATAAAAATTCCCTTTTTTATCAGAAGTAAGATCTTCCCAATCCCTGATTTTACTCCTGATATGTATGGTTTTTATAATTTTAAATGAATCTCTGTCTAATTGAAACAGCACAGGATTATTATGATCATTTATAGTCCATAGACTACCGGCATTAGTAAATTCCAGTCCCGAAGAACCTTTTAATACCCCTGGCAATTGTGCTAGTTCCTCCAGGTTTTGGGCAGAGGATATTCTTGCAAAAAATAGAATAATTAGTATTAAATAATTTCTAACAATTAATTTGTTATTGAATAGAAGCATGAATTTTCACTTTAAGTTGTTAGAGTACTTTGTTTTTACTTCCTCTAATTTATCAAGTAATTGTTCTCCTTTTGAATTGATAATATGATCTTTACTTAAATAAGGTTCAGCCAACTTTAATTCAGAAAGTTTAGCAATTACATTACGTTTAACAAATGCCTTTTGATACAACTGATAAATATCAATAAAAGGAGATAAAGTTATTGGAGTAAAGGGGTAGCCAGATTTATCTTTTATTGCTTTACGGGTAAAGGCAGTATTATTAAAAAGCGACCTTATTTTAATGGGTCGGTATTGCATATTTAAGGATTTGGTCCAATCTTCCCATTTAAAACTATTAATACCACCATACGCTTTAACAGGTATCCATGGTATTCGCAAGGCATCAGCAACAATTGCAGCATGCATAGCCTCAGCAATAACCACTCCTGATTGCTTTATCTGTGAAATCACTTTCAGATAATCATCAATTGGACTAATAAAATGTACCCCTGCCTCATCACATATTTCCTTCCAGTTAAATTTTAAAGCACTCTCCCAATGAGGCATAAAGGAGTACTCATACTTCTTTTCCAAACTTGCTTTATCCATATACTTTAAAAGTATTGCTCCATCTGTTACTGCATACTTCTTACTAATATTTAAAGCATCACAAGTTAGAGGGCCTCTCACACAGAATATATCATAAGAATTATCTATTTTAGGTAATATACCATAGGCAAATCCACTGCTAAAAATTATCTTGTTTTTAGTAGCTTGAACCTGTTGTAAGCCTAATATAGAACCGATCCCTACAAAAGACACCTCTTCCTCTGTATCAAAAAAATTTGGCAAAAAGTGCGTGAAAATATATGGATTCAGTGCATCGCCAAAATTCTTGGACTGTAAAAAATTTAAAATCATTTAATCTCTGGTTTTGTTAGAATAACAGATGAGTATTTTGAGAAACTTTAATAAACAGCTGATATACCTGAATAATTAAATAATTATAATATCCAATTACGTATTAGATAAATATCTTTCTATTAACACAGCCATTTACATGTGTAAGTTAAATTTATTATCTTAACTTTAACTACATTGTATAATTATCACCTCTGAGTTATAGAGAAAATCATTTTAAAACAACCTTCTTCAAAGAAAAACCCGTAACAATTAAAGTAATCAGCTTATTAAAACGTAGAATATTATTAAAAACTATATGCCAGGGAGAAATCTTTTAATTAAAACCTTACTGCCACAGAAATTAGAACGAATATTAAGAGGGGTCAGAGATAATTATTTCAGAAAATACAATTATGAAAAGTTACCTGAAGCTATTTATTCTAAAGATCAAAAGTTTCACTCTGTATCGTTTTGCATCACCTGCATGAATAGGCTATTTCATTTGAAAGATACACTGGAGAAAAACATTAAGGACAACCTCTCCTACACAAATGTTGAGTTTATAGTTGTTAATTATAATTCAAAGGACGATTTAGAAGCTTGGATGAAAAAACACATGCAGCAATATATTGATCAGGGGGTTCTCAATTATTACAGAACAGATGAACCAGAATCTTTTCATGCATCAATAGCCAAAAACCTTTCTCATAAATTAGCACAGGGTGAAATTTTGTGCAATTTGGATGGAGATAATTATACAGGTAAAGACTTTGCTTATTATATAAATTATTTATTTAACCAATATGGCAAGGACCTACTACTTCAATTTACCAAAAAACCCTTTTGGGGAACGGAAGGAAGAATTGTTCTTAGCAAGGAAAATTTTATGAACCTTGGAGGTTATGATGAAAGCTTCCTGCCTATCGGCCATGAAGACCATGATTTAATTAACAGGGCAAAAGCTTCTGGTCTTAATTACCGTAACATCCAGATAGAAAATTTTCTAAGATATTTAAGTAATACCGAAAAAGAAAAAGCCGAGAATTGTGCTGACGGCAAAACTGGTTATTATGACTTAGAAAAAAACAATAGAGAGATTTCTAATCAGAATATCAGTTCAGGAAGGCTAAAAGCAAATCCTGAAGGGATGAAGAAATTCAAAATATATAAAAATTTTTCTGATGAACCCCTCGATTACTGATTAGATTGTAATCTATCCTAATTGTGTAAATTTCTTAATCCTGAACCCTTTTGTTCAGAACATAAACTTCAACCGAGTCTGAAAAATATCCTGTAGGTGCTAAAAATTTATTCATCTTGATGTAATTGTTTTCAGCACATTCAATTACTTCATAAGGGAAGAAATTATCCACATTAGGCATATCTTCAAAGATAATTAAATCATATTTATTGGCTTTAATATTATTACAAAGCATTTCCACTTCCCTATCAAATAAAGCAACACCGCGATGATACCACAATGGAAAGTATTTCCCAGCTTCAGGCTCATAATTAAGCTCTGCAGCTAAAAATGTAAGGTTGGACATATTTAGCACCTTTAAATCCTCTTCTTTCTTCATTACTACTTCTAATTTTTTAATAGAGTGCAGACCTTCAACAGTATTTTTAGGCAATTTTATCCTGTTTAAAGTCTTAAAATTAGATTCAACCCAAATAACCGGCTCCCTTTTAATAACTGTATCCTTTTTTGCCGCCCAATTACCTTTAGAAACCACATCCGAAGGTGGTGGAGTAAATAAAGATGGGGCTATTTTGGCAAATATGGGCTGAGAGTATTTCCAGTAATTATCCGATTTCCAAAAAACTATAGCAGCAAGTAGAATGATGAAAATAATGACTTTATTAA
>JBEPWY010000218.1:0-6323 GCA_041642185.1 Marivirga sp. | reverse complement strand
AGCACCAAGACAAAGCCGGTTTTTAGCTTAACCGTATCAGCTTGTTTAGGTTTTTCCGCTTTTTGAGCTTCCGCTGAATAACTCATACCCAATAGCAGAGTTACTGCTGCTAAAATTAAAAAATATGGCTCAATCTTTATATACATTCAAACGGTAAAATTATTAATATTTATCTTTTTATACTTTAAAAGCATCACTATTATTAAAACGACTAATAATTATCTGAAACAACAAACAATTGCATATTTAAATCCATGCAGTGAATTAGACGTAATAATAAGTCAGAAAAATAATGATTTTGCCAATAAAACAACAGCTTCTGACAATCATCTTTTATCCATTTTTTACTGAAATTATAACCGATAAACAGATTCAATGATCTCGATTTAATGTCATTTTGTCTTTATATAATTAAAAAATCGTAAAATTAGGTCATTTAGTCAGCTTTTCAAGATTGGATATCGTTTTGTAATTTAAATGCAAAACCTAAAAATATTATAGCGATGAATTTAAATGAATATACCATAAAATCTCAGGAAGCGATCCAAAAGGCCGCTGAAATGGCGCAGTCTAATGGGCAGCAAGCTATTGAGACGGGTCATTTGCTAAAGGCAATCCAGCAAACGGATGAAAACGTGCTTTCTTTTATCAGTAAAAAGTTAAACATAAATAAAGGCTTATTGGATAACAGATTGAATGAACTTCTGGAAAGTTATCCTAAGGTCAGCGGTTCTCAGCCATACCTATCCAATGATGCACATAAAGCATTATCGGAATCCAAAAAGTTTCTGAAGGAATTTAAAGATGAATATGTTGCCATTGAGCACTTATTGTTAGGCTTGTTGAAATCAGGTGATAAAGTAAGTTCAATGCTGAAAGATGCAGGCTTTGTAGAAAAAGAACTGATTAAAGCCATTAAAGAATTACGGGGTGGTGATACAGTGAAGGATCAGAATGCAGAATCTAAATACCGTTCACTGGAGCGTTATTCCATCAACCTGAATGAGCAGGCTAAAAACGGTAAAATAGATCCGGTAATTGGTCGCGATGAGGAAATCAGAAGAGTTTTACAGATTCTTTCCCGTAGAACCAAGAACAATCCCATATTATTAGGAGAGCCGGGTGTTGGTAAAACTGCCATAGTGGAAGGCATGGCTCAGCGTATAGTGGATGGAGATGTACCTGAGAACCTGAAAGATAAAATACTAATCTCTCTTGACATGGGACTTTTGGTGGCTGGAGCCAAATACAAAGGTGAGTTTGAGGAAAGATTAAAAGCTGTTATTAAAGAAGTGACAGATTCTGAAGGGCAAATTTTACTCTTTATAGATGAGTTACATACTTTAATTGGAGCCGGAGGAGGTGAAGGGGCTATGGATGCCGCCAACCTGTTGAAGCCTGCATTGGCCAGAGGTGAATTACATGCCATTGGCGCCACCACATTAAAGGAATATCAAAAACATATAGAAAAAGATAAGGCGCTCGAAAGAAGATTCCAGGCCGTAATAGTGGACGAACCTTCTCAAGATGATGCTATTTCTATATTACGAGGTATTAAAGATAAATATGAGGTTCACCATGGAGTGCGGATTAAAGATGACGCTGTAATTGCAGCAGTGGAGCTTTCCAGCCGTTATATTTCAGACAGATTTTTGCCTGATAAAGCCATTGATTTAATGGATGAGGCAGCAGCTAAAATGCGAATTGAAATTGATTCCTTACCGGAAGAGCTGGATGAGCTCAACAGGAAAATCATGCAATTAGAAATTGAGCGTGAGGCCATGAGGCGAGAGAAGAACAAAGACAAGGAATCAGTGATCAACAGGGAGCTGGCTGATCTGGACGAAAAAAGAAAAGATCTTCGCGCCAAATGGGAAGGTGAGAAGGAAATTATTCAGGGCATTCAGCATCAGAAAGAGCATATTGACAAGCTGAAACTAGAGGCAGAACAAGCTGAACGTGCGGGTGATTTTGGACGAGTAGCTGAAATTCGTTACGGAAAGTTAACGGAAGCGGAAGCCAAACTGAACGAATTCCAGGTAAAAATGCGTGAAATGCAGTCCTCCAGCCATCCGCTTTTAAAAGAGGAAGTAGGTGCAGAGGAAATTGCCGATGTAGTGGCACGCTGGACAGGTATTCCTGTGACTAAAATGTTACAAAGCGACAGGGAAAAACTGTTGCACCTGGAGAAAGAATTAGGTAAACGTGTTGCAGGTCAGCGAGAAGCCATTACTGCATTATCTGATGCGGTGAGAAGGAGCCGTGCAGGATTACAAGACCCGAAGAAACCAATTGGTTCGTTTATTTTTATGGGTACCACCGGTGTTGGTAAAACAGAGCTGGCAAAAGCGCTGGCTGAATATCTGTTCAATGATGAAAACTCCATGGTACGTATTGACATGTCCGAATACCAGGAAAGGCATTCTGTCAGCAGGCTGGTAGGTGCGCCTCCGGGATATGTTGGTTATGATGAGGGAGGGCAGTTGACGGAAGCGGTTAGAAGAAAGCCCTATTCAGTTATATTATTAGATGAAATTGAAAAAGCTCACCCGGATACTTTCAATATTTTATTGCAGGTATTGGATGATGGCCGGCTGACTGATAATAAAGGTCGATTGGCCAATTTTAAAAACACCATTATCATCATGACGACAAATATTGGCTCTACTTTAATCCAGGACAGGTTAAGTCCTGCCAATTATGAAGGAGATGAATGGAAAAAGGATCAGATTTTATCCGAAACCAAAAATGAGGTATTTGAATTGCTGAAAAAATCGGTAAAACCTGAGTTTTTGAATAGGATAGATGAGATCATCATGTTTGAGCCATTGAATGAGGAGATATTGAGAGAGATTGTGAGCATACAGTGGAAAGGTATTCAGAAGAGGTTAAAAGAGAACGGCATTCAGGTTGATGCTACTCCCGATGTTTTGGATTATCTGGGAAGAATAGGTTATGACCCTCAATATGGTGCAAGACCACTAAAGAGACTGATTCAGAAAACCATTTTGAATACACTTTCGAAGCAGATTCTCTCCGGTGAAATCAGTCACGACAGCACCGTACTGGTGGAAATGGAAGGTGGAGAAATCGCTTTCAAAAATGTGGAAAATATTGAGATAGAAGAGTAATATTTGCTCATTATTAATTTAGGTCAACTTAACAATAATCAAAAGCCATAGTATTGAGTACTGTGGCTTTTTTATTTCACACTTTATCTATTTGGTAAAGAGCTGATCCTTTGATTTTGTATTGCAAATCATAAAAGATGGTGACTACTACATCCACAAACTTTTAATAATAAATGCACTAGTGCAAGCGTCCGCTTGTACTTTATATTTCTATAGTGTCCCCTATATATTTAACTTCCGTTATATATTATTAGGCATAAGGAATGTAAAAATATTTTATATGTATTGAAACAGTATTTTATATAAAAAAGCAGACGCTTGCACCAGAGATAGAGACACTTGCTCCTTTCAATTCCTGCAAGATCATTAACAATTCTCACTACTACAATTTAAAACTTTTGTATGTATTAGGTAACCGGTTGTTTATTCATGGCGTTCATTTGAAAATAAGGTTTTCCAATTCATATCTTAAAATCATATATTATGAAGATAGGTTTCCACGCTTCCCTAGAGCAGTTCAGCCCTCAACATTTATTAAAACTGGTGCAACAAGCTCAAAAAGCAGTCTTTCAGGCTATACTCTCTTCAGACCATTTCCACCCGTGGAGCAATAAACAGGGAGAAAGTGGCTTTGCCTGGAGCTGGCTAGGTGCTGCAATGCAGGCAACAAAGCTGGAATTTGGTATAGTCAATGCGCCGGGACAGCGTTATCATCCCGCCATTATTGCACAGGCAGTGGCTACGCTTGATAATATGTTTCCAAAAAGATTTTGGATGTCTGTTGGAAGCGGGCAAGCCATCAATGAAAATATTACAGGTGAAAGATGGCCTTCAAAAGAGGAAAGAAATATCAGATTGAAAGAATCGGTGGAAGTGATGTGGAAATTATGGGAGGGAGAGTATATAACCCATAAAGGTAAAGTACACGTTGAAAATGCCAAACTATTCACCAAACCGACTCAAACTCCTACTGTCATTGGAGCTGCCTTAACAGAAAAAACAGCAAAATGGCTCTCTGAATGGGCAGATGGAATGATTACTATCTCCAAACCCCTGGAAGAACTAAAAAAAATGGTAACGGCTTTCCGTGAAAATGGAACAGAAAAGCCCATGGTTTTAAAGGTACAGGTATCTTATGCCGATACTGAAGAAAAAGCATTGGAAGGAGCCTGGCATCAATGGAAAAACAATATTTTTCCCAGTAAACTGATCTCCAATTTAGACACACCTGCACAATTTGATACCATTGGCGAAAAAGTAAGAAAAGAAGACCTTCGGGAGCATGTGATCATTAGCCACCAGGCTGAACCTTTTATTGATAAAATAAAAACCTACAGTGATATGGGTTTTGAAAAAATCATTATACATAATGTGAATGAAGAGCAGGAAGCATTTATAAAATTCTTTGGAAAAGAAATTATACCAGCTTTTAAAGAACAGGAAGTAAGCCTTTAAACTACCTTAAAAGCCAAAATCATGAATAAAACCTGGTACAAAAATGCTGTTATCTATTGTGCAGATGTGGAAACTTTTAAAGATTCCAACAATGATGGCGTAGGAGATTTTAACGGAATGAAAAATGCGCTGTCATACCTATCGAGCCTTGGGGTAAATTGTTTGTGGTTGTTGCCATTTTTTGACACTCCAAATAAAGATAATGGTTATGATGTCCGTGACTATTTTAAAATAGATGACCGATTAGGTGATTTAGGCCATTTTGCACAACTGATAGATGCCGCAGAAGAGATTGGAATAAGAATAATTATAGATTTAGCTGTTAACCATACTTCCAGGGAGCATAATTGGTTTCAGCAGGCAATAAAAAGCAAAGACTCCAAGTACAGGGACTTCTATATTTGGGTAGATGAAATTCCTAATAATGAAGAGGACGGAATACAGGGTAAAGGAAATAAAGAACATGCCCACTGGCAATATGATGAAGAAGCCGGAGCCTATTATTACCATACTTTTTTTCCACACCAGCCTGATTTAAACATTACCAATCCTGATGTTCAGGAAGAAATAAACAGGATTATGCATTTTTGGCTTAAATTGGGCATTTCGGGCTTCCGAATTGATGCTGCACCCTATATGTTTGATGAAAAAGGCCATATCAATTTTAAAGAGGATCCTCATGAAGTTTTTCGCCATTTAAGGGAATTTGTGGAAATGCAGAAACCGGATGCTATTTTATTGGCGGAAGTAAACCTGGAGCCGGATAAATATCAAAATTTCTTTGGTGATGAAGACCAGATGCATATGCTTTTTAATTTTTACGTCAACAATTATATGTTTCTTTCTTTTGCACGTGAAGATGCTACCCCTTTAGCCAATGCCTTACAGGAAATACCTCAAACTTCGGAAAGGGAACAGATGGCTATTTTTCTAAGGAACCATGACGAGCTTAATCTTGATAAATTAAAGGAGGAAGAAAGACAGGAGGTATTTGATGCTTTTGGGCCTGATCAAAACATGCAAATTTTTGGTAGGGGCATCAGAAGAAGGTTAGCGCCTATTTTAAAAAACGACAGAAGGAAAATAGAATTGGCCCATAGCCTTTTGTTCACTTTACCGGGTTCCCCTGTAATAAGATATGGGCAAGAAATTGGAATGGGAGATGATCTTTCATTGGAGGGCCGTAACAGTGTTCGCACACCTATGCAATGGTCCAATAAGAAAAATGCAGGTTTTTCGGATGCCCCGGAAGACAATTTGATCCGTAAACCCATATCAGAAGGGGAATATAGCTATAAAAAAGTGAATGTAAATGATCAAAGACGCGACCCTGATTCTTTCCTTAACTGGGTAAGCAAAGCAATCAACTTCAGAAAAGAATTTCCTGAATTCGGTTGGGGAAATTATAAGATTTTAGATACAGGAAATTCGGCTGTACTAGCTCATTACCGAAGCTCAGATAAAGGAACAGCTTACGCCCTTCACAATTTTTCTGATAAAGAAGTAAAGTTGAAACTTGATTTGGAGGAGACTGATGATATAGTGGATATTTTCGGTAATGAAAGATATGATGAATTTGATCCGCAAACACAAGAGGTGAAATTATCTGCCTATGGATACCGATGGTTACACAAAATTAGAAAGTATTTATAATTAGCAAATGAATATAAACTTCTGAAAAGAACATTATATCCGTTTAAAATCTATTATTTAAATATTAAAAAGATAATATGAGAA
>JBEPWY010000217.1:0-6341 GCA_041642185.1 Marivirga sp. | reverse complement strand
CGCAGATACTTCCTGGAATTCTCTTCATTTCCATGCAAACGGTAATCTTAACAATGAAATGGAATTTCATTTCTTTGTTGATAAGATGCGATACCATAAAAATCCTTTATGACTCCATGTATTAAAAAATCCCTGTCACATAAATAGTATTTTAACATTGGGTTAAATTGACCGGATACCCACCTCCGTACGATGACGTTCTAATCGGCTATATGCTAAATAATTTGATAGAATATAATGCCATTACCTTTACTAGGGAAAGCCATTCATTTATTTCAACCGCCATATCCTTAAAAATCACGCTTCTAAGCAGGTCGAAATTAGATAATTCTTCACAAATGTTATAAGATTATAGTGTTTACATAATTTTTGCCTTTTTTTTCATTTTAATATTTACAATCTGCGTTTTACCTACATGAGTAATTATTTTTACTACTAGAAATTTCATAATAAAATATTCACATGAAAAGACTATTAGCTATCATTTGTGCAGTTATTACAAGTTTTTCAGTGACGGTAGCCCAAGAAAGAATTGTGGAGATAGATTTTGAATCCAGCTCTTTCATGACCAACCCAGATATACCTTATGATCAGCCTTTTGGTGTGGTGGGTGAAGCGGAAAACTCTATTGAATTCGTGAAACTGAATATTTATTATGAAGGAAAAAGTTATGTACTACATTCATTTGTGTGGAATAGAATCGAAAGAAATTCTTCTGAAATTTTTAAAATAATTGTACCACCGGTTTTAAAATCAAATACAAAATATGATTTTGAAATTACAACTTACAAAAGTTTAAGCAATGGCCAGAAAGAAGTTTTAATTGAAAATTTGGAAGAAAGAATTAGGTTTTTACTTTCTAATAATATCTATTTTGATGGAGAAAATGTGGTTGTCAATAAACCAAAAAACATTTACGAGAAATTAGATTTACTCATAAAAAATTCTTTACAATATTACGAATCAAAAAATTCAATCCCCATCCAAGGCCCATCTAGTCTTGTATTAGAAAATCTTAAAAAACAAAATGATTTTGAATTTGAAGAGTTATTTAAAAAATCAGCTGAAGTTGAAAAGACCGAGTTTGCCAACCAGCTAATAGATGAAAAGTTAGATCAGCTGGTTGATTTAGTAATCTCTGAATTAAATCCATTTATCAATAGCCAGATAGTACAGCTTTACAGGCAGGTTATGATCAAGTCAGTTGAAACAGACCAAGAACAATTTTCACTTCCCGTAAATTTTGGTTTTTACGCCTGGAATAAATCGGTAGATATAGATAATAACTCAGTAAAAAATATAAATTTCACACCAGCTGTAGGGTTAACATTACCTTTTAAAAGTAGAAGTCGGCTTGCTTCTAAAACCCGTATGTTCGATTCTTTTGGATTTTCTGCGGGAGTTTTATTTCAACCTGTTAAAGATGCTAATGGTACTGAATATGTTACACCGGGAATTAATCTACCGATATATACAGGTTTAGGAATTAGGTTGTTTAAAGTTATACGAGTTAACGGAGGAGTGCTCATACTAGGTGAAAAGGGTACTCAAAACTTTAGTAATATATCAATTATACCAACTGCCGGAATCGCTTTAGAATTAAATCTATGGATGGGAATAAAAAAATAGGTGTTATAGGTATTGCCGTGATTTTTGCAATAATTATTTCTGCTTGCAATGTGCAAAAGCCAGGTTATGTAGGCTTGTATGTAGATGATATAATTGCAGTAGAGGACACTTTTGCATTTGAAGTGCCTGAGCAAAGTATAAATGATAAAACTTCTACTGACTCGTTTTCAAATCATGTTAAGCATCTCATTTTTCCTGATAATTTCGATCTAACAGATAGCTTAAACTTGTTGAAAGCCAATTTAGATTCCATGCGATTAGTACTTATAAAATTAGATTCACTTCAAAATAATCATCAAAGAGAAATAGATACGATTGGTACTAAATCACAATTATCAATAAGTCTTCAGAGAGATAGTTTACTAGCTCAAAGTAAAATGGCTGAACATCCAAGGTCACAAATTAAATCTGAATCCCAAGTGCTGGATACACCCGACACCTTCAATGTCGAAAAAATAAATCCTCAAACTGTAGTTAGAAGTATTGACAGTATCAAAGTGATGATGCAAGCACTTATAGTAAAAAATGATTCAATTAACCAATTGAAAAAACTACCAACAGTGCAACAAGAGACAATTTACAAAACAGATACTGTATTTATTGTAAAAGATTTTCCAAAAACTGCGAACCCGGTAAAACAAACCGGAAATAACAAGGCAATTGAGCAAGAACTATTAGCAAAAGATGAAACTATAAGACAACTGAGAAATGAATTAGCCTCCTTACAAAAAGCAAAAAAAACAGACACTATATATATAACAAAAGATTATTCACAAATTAATCCTAATACCCCAAATAATCAGGCTTTTAAATCACAGGAAAAAGAAAGCAGTGATTTATCTCAAGAAAAAGAATTCGTAAAAAACGATACTATCAATCAACAAGCTGATCTCGTAAAACCACAGCAAGAATCAATTGGTAAGAACGATAGTATTAAAAATGGTGTAGGAAAAATAAAGGATGTCAACAATGAAGGCTTAATGGAGACAGATTCAATTAATCACCTCCAAAATAATAATGAAAACTACTTAATATCCAGGAATCAAACTGATACGGTCTTTAATATTGAAAAATTACCTGCCTCAAAATTTGAAGCGGTGGATACTATTTTAATTACTGCCAATTACAACATGGGAAAAGTTGAACCTGACAATGATGTTTTAAGTGAAATAAAGCAGATTTCTCTAAATAAATCAATAAGTAAAATAGTACTATCCGGTCACACGGATAGTTCAGGTAATAAAATAGTAAATAAACGGATTACGGATGAGAGATTAAATTATATTTTGTCACAAATAAACTCATTGGTGCCTATTGATAATATTTATCTTCAAAATTTCGGTGACACATTTGCCTCTAAAAATGTGGTACCTAGTGAACGCAGAGTTGAGATAAGAATGATTATGAAGACAGAAGCAAAATAGATTAATAAATTACCTCATTAATTATTTTGAATAATAAGTTAAATAGCTTGTATAAAAATAGTCGCCGATTATAAAGCTAGGTTATTATTTTAAAAACATTTTTTACCAAAAAAATACTGGGTAACAATAGTTACACTTCTTTAATGATTTATAATTTATATTTGATAAATGTATCCAAGGAGCTTTATACCATATGTTTAGCGAAATCGGTTCTACTTTACTTAAAAGAAAATAAACGATTCAGTTTATTAAAATTGAAAAATTTAAAATCCAGTGGATGAGAACCTCTATATTTTTTTCACACGCTATTTAACTGGTATTAATTTTCACCCTAGGATAGGTTTTACTGGGAGCTTGCCCTTAACCAAGGTTCATTCTATTGGTCAATAACATAGGCGTAATTTTGACAGTGATTGCTCTGCTATATTAGGTAATAAAGTTTATGGCTGGTTAAGGAATAAACTACCTCATTAATTATTTAAGAGTTAATGTTAATTGTTATCTCCGATATTTTATTTAAACAAATGGACTTTTTGAGATTATTTAGGATTACCACAATTGTCATGATAGTCATTGTGGCCATAGTTGCAACTCTTTTTACGGCGGTTGTTGTAATTGATAAAGCACCTGAGTGGTTGGGGACACCGTTCTCTGAAGGGGATAATGAGTGGCACTTACCTGATATTGAAACTGATCTTCCTGATGGAAGAAAAGGAAAGGATATTAAATTTGGATATTTATTAGCTACAGAATCACCAAAGTGGATGGGGCCTCAGGTTATTAATAAAGATGAAAGGCTATATGCCGGAAACAACCTAACTTGTCAAAATTGCCACCTACAGGCAGGAACTAAGCCAGGTTCAGGTTCATGGGTGGGGGTAACTAATCATTTCCCTCAGTTCAGAGGCAGGGAAAACAAAATGGGAACTATTGAAGAACGCATCAATGGTTGCATGGAACGCAGCATGAATGGAAAAGCTCTGCCGGAAGATTCCGATCAGATGCAAGCTCTCGTTGCTTATATGGAATGGCTAAGCGAAGGAGTTCCTGAAGATACTGCCGATTGGTATAAAGGCTTTGTAAATATAAAGATTCCTTCAGTGAAAGCTGATACCATTTTTGGTAAGCAAGTTTATATAAATGATTGTCAGGAATGTCATCAAAAAAATGGGCAAGGAACTAAGCTAGCTGATGAGCGAAAGGGTTATCAATATCCGCCTCTTTGGGGGGATGACTCATTTAATCATGGTGCAGGAATGCATAGGGTATTGACAGCTGCGCAATTTATCAAGGCAAATATGCCATACCTGATTGCCACCAAGGAAAATCCTAAATTAACTGATGAGGAAGCATTTCATGTGGCCGCATATATCAATAGTTTTAAAAGACCCTTGAAACAAAATACTGAAAATGACTTTCCTGACTTGAAATTGAAACCTGTATCAACTTCATATGGCCCCTGGGATGACCACTTTCCGGCTGAACAGCATAAATACGGCCCCTATCCTCCTATTATTCAGTATTATGATAGTTTATATCAAATCAAAAAAAGTAAATAAGATAAATGAAGTTTACTTATTTCTTAGTTATAAATTCATTTTTCCTTTAATTCTTTTTGCCCAAGACAAACATCCTGAAAAGAAAAAGGAAATTGAAGTGGACAGTGGAGAAACTATTACAGGGCTTGTCTTCTCTTGCCACCAAATTCATACTTATTTATTTCTCCTAACAGGTCCGAGCTTCTTCTGGCCTTAGAGAAAGCCCTAGAGAAATGGTTTATATCACATGATTAGCTTTTCCTAAACGTAAAAGAAATTATGTATCTAACCCTACAAAAACAAGCTGAGTAACAAAAGTTACATATCATGTACTTTTTATTATTTACATTTGTTATATGTACTCAAGGAGCTTCATATCGGTTATACTTATCGTTTTGTTTTTGGCAAAACTGGTGGCTGTTGACGCTCGTGGTTTTACACAATTGTCAATATCTGAAGAAATAGTTCTCACAAAACCTCAATGTAAAAACAAGGAAGTTGTAACTATTTCTGGAAATATGGACACAGAATTAGCCGTTAAAGATATTCATTTATTGGCTATCGATGATTTTTGTAATAACCTTACAGAAATCAGTTTATTTAAGTGGGAAAGTAAAGAAATATTGACTACTTCTGAATTTACCAGTTTGTTTTTCACAAACCTAAGTTCCAGGTATCTTAATTGCCTCTCTCCACCCCCTAAAGCTTAATTCATTTTCACATTATATATTCATTAGGTTAAAATAAATTCTATTTCAATAAAATTTACTTAACAATACCGATAATCTTTCGGCAAATGAATATAACTTTTTACATATCTCATAGTAACTAATTATTAGTTACTCAATTTAAAATTTTATCAAATGAATGACATCCTAATCAGCCGATTATCGGTAAGGATTTTGAGGATTTTTCTGAGTGGAATCTTCATAGTAGCAGGTTTTAATCATCTGTTCAATATTGAAAAAGTAGCTTCAAGGTTAGCTAATGCCAACTTTATTGAAATCATAAGTGCAATGGTTGACCCAAAGTGGTTAATTATCTCTTCCGGAATTGTAATGATAATAGCAGGTATAAGTTTTCTTTTAGGTTTTAAAACTAAATGGGCCGCCATAATTCTTATTACTGTGCTTATTCCTATTACTCTTACTATACAAGTAGGCCAATTAGAAACTATGGGGCCTTTATTTAAGAACATAGCCATTCTGGGAGGGCTTCTTTTCTTTATTTTAAATGATACAACACAAGCTAAAACTAAAAAAATAATCATATGAAAACTTTAATTATAAATTCAATAACAATAATACTCGTGCTTTTAAGCTTACAAACGCAAGCACAAAACAAAGAGGCAACTGATAATTATGTAGTACTTACAAAAAAAGTGCAACAATTAAAGCCTATTATTTTAAGCGCACAAGAACTTCAGAATGAAAATAAAAGCCAATTTGGAGAATTTGTTGTAATTTTCTGTGGAAAGGAAATTGGGGATATTACAGACCCAAAGAAAATTGATCCTTTTATTGAAATGGCAAAAACAGCAAATGTTAAGATTGTTGCTTGTGGTTTCTCACTATCAAAATTTAATGTTGATCAATCAAAAGTGCCAGACGAAATTGAAATAGTTGAAAATGGCATATTATATAATTTTCAACTCCAGAAGAAAGGATATTTTAGCCTAAGTCTTTAATAGACACACTTTAAAAAACACAAAAATGAAACATATATTTTTATTACTAAGTACAATAACTGC
>JBEPWY010000216.1:0-6345 GCA_041642185.1 Marivirga sp. | reverse complement strand
GATTTTCTTCTCTATACTTTCAATATTGGTAATCTGACTATTTTTTAGATCAAAATCAAAACTCACCTTTCTTACCCTTCTCTTAGTGAAATTAAGAATCTGAGAGGTGAAAATTATTGAGTTAGGAATATAAATTAAATCTTCATCATCATTAATTAAATGCACATTTGTTAAGGTGATATCCGTTATTTTTCCCTTTACATCACCAATTTTTATTTCATCTCCCAAATTTAGTTCATCTGAGAACATGATGATCATGCCGTTTATCATATTGCCAATATAGTCTTTTGATAAAATGGCTATAGCCGCTGCAACAATACTTAAAGAAGTAATTAAACCTAAAGGATCAATATTTAATAATAGCAGGGCGGCTCCTGTAAAAACGAATGTATGAAGTATATTAGCAATATGATTGATGCCTACTTCAAAATTATACTTTACACCCCTTTTGAGTTTATGCTTCCGAATATAAAAGTGAACAACAATTAGACGAATAAGTGAAATTAAAAGGTCAGCATATAAATAAAATTCAAATGCTTTAATAAGATATTTAGGGATTCCGAAATTGAGTATATCTGTCCGGAAATAATTGAAGCAAAATAATAATGAGCTGAATATTAATACTTTTACAATAAACCTGATTCTTTTTTTATTTTCTTTCTTCACTTGAACAGAGGTGGAATTTTTAATCATAATACAAAGATAACAGATTCTTATCCCTTCGGAATAGGGACTCTCAATTTGAACGTTTAAATTTGCAAAAAAGAACTAATATGCAAGATACTAAAAGAAACCCCTGGCACGATGTACATTATGGTGATGAATCACCGGAATATGTAAACGCTATCATAGAAATATCAAAAGGTAGTAAAGGTAAATTTGAACTGGATAAAGAAACAGGGTATTTAATGCTGGACAGAGTATTGTTTAGTGCTGTTCATTATCCTGCTAATTATGGTTTCATACCCAAATCTTACTGCGATGATAATGACCCGCTAGATATTATGGTGATTACCTCCATTGAGTTACCACCTTTATGCATGGTGAAGGCTAAAGTAATTGGTGTAATGAAAATGATGGACCAGGGCGAAGCGGATGATAAAATTATAGCAGTAGCAGCGAATGATATGGCAGTTAATTATATGAACGATATTCAAGATCTGCCTCCCCACACCTCAAAAGAGATGCAAAGATTTTTTGAAGACTATAAAAAACTGGAAAACAAAGAAGTGATAGTAGAGGATTTCTTCGATAAGGCAGAAGCTCATAAGGTAATAAGAGAAAGCATCGAATTATATAAAGATACTTTCCTTAGTAAATCATAAACAATTGAAAAGAATCCGCTAAACTTTATCATCAGCGGATTCAATTTCAACCAATCTAAACTAACTTAATTGATGGAGTTTATTTTTCCTCCTGAGCTGGTATTTACTGTTACCAGCTTTGGTACTCCTTTATAATTAATTTTTCCTGAGGAGCTGGCTTTTGCATTTATTTCGTCCTCAATATGTAAAACAATTTTGCCTGAAGAACTGGTATTCAAATTGGCTATACTACAAATAAAATCATCACCTGATATTTTACCTGAGCTACTAACAGAAGCCTCAAATATATTGGCATCGCCTTTTAATGTGAAATTACCGGAACTACTCACCTTTGCAGTAAGCTCTTCAGCTTCCAGATTGGCAATCAACATACCTGAGCTGGAAACCCTTACATTTGCTGAATTAACCTGAGCCGTTAATGTCAATTTACCTGAACTAGACACTTCCATTGAAAGTTCTTTTGCCTGTATAGGGTCAATCACCTCCATTTTTGAAGAACTACTCACTTTTAATTTTTCGATCTCCTGATAGTAAACAACTACCTCAATATCATCATTGCTGAAATTGAAGTTAAAGAATCCATCTTCAGTTTTCCTACTGATCTTTAATTTTTCGTCCGATACTTCGGTGATTACGTTTTCAAGCTCCCCTTCTGTTGTTACTACAACTTCAGGCGAATTTCCTTTCTTTAAGGTAACTACTATACTGGCACTTGAAATGACTTCTGTAAAACGATTTAGTTTTCTGGTTTCTGTTTCCTGGGCCATCATGTGAAGAGGAAGCCAAAGAAATAAAAGAATGAATAAGTTTTTCATGATTATAAGTTTTAAAGTGGTTTCTTTAAAGAGATGCCAATTTTCACAAAAAGTTGCATGATATAAGAAAAATTATTTTTTTTATGAAAAACAGAAGGTAGAGAGAAAAGGGAATAACCTCTTAAAGTATTTTATAAAAGGAAATTTAATATGGCAAAGAAGGCTACTTGCCAGATTAATAGGATTAGAAATATTTTATTTTTAACTGGCACTTTAATTAAAGCATAAAAACTAAATATAAGAAAGGATATTATCCCCCAGCCCACATAATTCTGGATGGGAATAATATTATGTTCCCAACGCCAGAAGTCGAGGTGAATAGCAACAGGCTCTATCAAAACATCAATAAAAACAATTAATAAAGTGGCAGGAATAATAAGGAAAATAGGGGAGAGTGTACTTTTTCTTAATAATGCCCACACACAAAAAGTGAGAAGAAACCAGTTAACGCCTATTATAACAGGAACATCATGCCATTGAATACCTAGAGTGTTCGGATATTCATAATTCCCGAATATAACTCCATAGTTTACACCTAAATACTCTGCTAAAAATCCGGTAAAGTAACAAAACACGAAACCCAGCCAAAATCGATAATTAATTTGTTGCTGATAAATGATTAAGATTAAAAATGACAGTAATAAATTAAAGGCTGTTTTTTCTATAAACCAATCAGCATATTCAGATTGTATACCAATGATGCCAAAGAAATAAAAGGCAGATAAAATTACTATACCAATTACTGGCCTTGATCTGATTAATTCAATATATGCTTCTAGTTTACTAAGCATCAGGACTTATATCATCTATAATTTTAGCGGAAAGCAGGCAAAGCGGAATTCCGCCGCCAGGGTGTACACTTCCGCCGGAAAAATACAAGCCTTTGATCTTCTGGTGAAAATTTGGATGTCTTAAGAAAGCCGCATAGCGATTGTTGGAGCTGCTTCCGTAAAGTGCGCCCTGAAAAGAGGAAGTTTTAGATTCGATGGTCCGCGGTTCTAGTATACTTTCATTTACTATATACTGCTCCAGGGCCACACCTAATCTGTTACCTATTTTAGCTATTATAGTTTTTTTCACTTCAGGAATAATGGTATCCCAGTCCTGACCAGTGTTAGCGGGTACATTTACCATCACAAACCAGTTTTCCATACCTTCGGGGGCATCTTCAGGGCTTTGTTTAGCAGAGATGTTCACGTAAACTGTGGGATGAAATGGTACTTTTTTGAGTTTAAATATATATCTGAACTCCTCTTTGTAATCATCGCTAAAGAAAATATTATGCAAGCCCAATTCTCTGAATTCACGATTAATGCCCCAATAAAATATCAAGGCAGAACTGCTTCTTTCCTGGTTTAATATAGCTTCAGGCTGAGGCAAATCTTTTAATAGCTTTTTATAAGTTGGATAAATATCCATATTGCTTACAATTAAATCAGCAGATAAGGGTTCCCCATTTACGATCAGGCCTTTGACCTTTCCTGATTCAATTATAATTTTTTCCACCTCAATATTATAATTGAATTTGACTCCTAAGGATTCTGCTACTTTAACCAAACGCTCAGTAATCTGGTGCATCCCTTCTTTAGGATAGAAGGTTCCTTTGTTAAGTTCCAAATTGGCAATAGAGGTAAGGATTCCTGGTGCCTGATAAGGGTCTGAGCCGTTATAAGTAGCAAACCTATCAAAAAGTTGTTCCATTTTAGGATGCTTAAGCTTAGCAGCATTTAGCTGATGCATAGTCTCAAATAATCCAAAACGATAGATGTTCAGCAATGCAGGAATGATTTCTTTGGAAAAGAAGGTACCTGTTTTATGAAGTGATTTCTCTAGAAAAAGCTTAGCAGACTTTTCATATTTAAATGAAGCCTCTTTTAAATATTTAATGATGGTTTTCGCAGGAATTTCAAAAACTTCTTCTACTTCTTTGCTGAATTTTTCAGGATTGGTATAGGCAGTAAGCCGGGCTCCATCATCCCAGAAATATCTGCAGGATTCATCTAATTTGGAATACGGAAATTCGATATCTGCACCTTCTTTTTGTAGGGCAATTAGGTCATCAACTAATTCGGGCAATGTGAAAAGCGAGGGGCCGGCATCAAAACGAAAGCCATTCTGATCAAAAGCTGTTAGCTTACCACCAGGATAACTGTTTTGTTCGTAAACTTCAACAACATACCCTTTTTTAGCCAATCGAATGGCTGTTGCTATTCCTCCTATACCAGCACCTACTATTTTAGCCTTCACTATTTATTTTTTTAATTATATAACACATCTTCGGGAGGTTAAATGTCTTCCTCAAAAGATGAGAATATATAATATATTTATCCCTTAAATTGTTCAAAGACAAATATACTTATCATAAACCTTATTAATTACTTCCCTTGCTTAAAGTTATTATCTGGGACAAAAATCGGAGCATAAAAATAAGCCTGAACTATCATATATTCCTTATTTCGTAAGGGGTAATCATTACATGCAACGGCTTATCATATTCATTAGCATAAATATCGCCATCCAGTAAAGGGGCAAGCGATAAACCAATGAATTTTGCCTTGGCAGAGCATTTATCCAGGAATCTGTCATAATAGCCTTTTCCATAGCCTATTCTATGGCCCGTTTTGCTTCCGATGATCATAGGCGTCAAAACACAATCAATATCTTCAATAGGAAAAAGTGCTGCATTTTGTGGTTCAGGAATTCCCCATTTATTAGGTTGGATAACAATTTGTCGGTCAATTTTATAATGTTGCATTTCAGGTTGAAGTAAATCTGAAATGCTGGTAATAATATTAATATCAGGATGATAATCCCATATATATTCAATAAAAGGTAAAGTATTCACTTCCTTATTATCTGTTATGGGTAGGTAAACGTGAATATTGGCAAAGGAGTGTTCATTAAAAAATAGCTTTAATTGCTTGAAAAGCAAAGTATTTCTCTTTTGATACTCATCTTCACTGAGCATCTTACGTTTTTCCAGATATACTTTTCTAAGTGTTTTCTTATCCATCCCAGCGGAAAATATGGAACTTTAAGTTAAAAGGGTCAAAGTTTTTTAGCAATTTTTTAATGAAAGCAGGATCCGATTGATAGAAAGGTAAGAAATTTTCTTTCCGTTCCTGCAATCCATTTCCGGGGAATAAAAAATCAGTGACCTCATCAATTTGTCGCATTTTATCACTATGCTTTCTTTTTTCTGCAGCTAACATCTTCTTTTCAATTTTATCAATTGAATTTCTTATTTTTTCTGTTTCAGCAGCGGTCATCTCTGATAAACTCAAATCAATTTCTTCAGCATACTGTTGAATTTCCTGCATCAATTGGATCATTTGTTGTCGTTCTTCATTAAGATGAAGCTTTTGAGCACTAATTTTCTTGACTATATTTTTTTTAAGTTTTTCCTTTTCTTTAAAGATCTGCACATTGGATAGCTTGAGCTTTTTAATTTTGTGCTGAATTTTATTTGGAACTATCATACCGAAATTCCTTGGCAATAAAATTGGGAAAGGCACACCAAAATGTTGAAATACAGGCATTAACTGCATCCAGTAAGCCACTTCAGCCGGACCTCCTGTATAGGCGAGGTTAGGTAAAATCATTTCCTGGTAGAGGGGTCTTAAGATAACGTTAGGGCTAAAATTTTGAGGGTTAGCCTCTATTTCAGCTAAAATTCCCTGTTCAGAAAATTGAATACCTGTGTCCAAAACCTCGTAACCAGATTCTGATTTTACAATTCTGGATCTTAAGCCATCTTGCAAGTAAAAGAAATTTATTTCCCTCGGGAAAGTCTGTGATTTATATCCTATGTCATCAAGCTTTGCAGATTGTTTTTCTACTAAAGAATTGGCTGTATGCTTTAGAACATCATCTTTAATAGCAGGGATAAAAGATTTTTTTAGTTCTTTATCGTCACCATCCAGAACTATGAGGCCTTTTTTACCATACAGTTTGTGCACATAGTTTCTTACAGCATCAGCAAGATTTTTAGCTTTACTGTAAGCTTCATAGAAAAGCCCATCATTTCTTTCAATTTTTTCTGCCAGCTTTTCAAGCCCCTCTGTTTTCATTCTGCCTACAGCCCCGGTTTGAGTAGTAGACCATTTAAATTTTTCTCCAGCTATTTGGACACTTCTAATTTCATCCAAATCATGGTCTTCGGAAGCCATCCAATATACTGGCACAAAATTATACTCAGGATAAGC
>JBEPWY010000215.1:0-6358 GCA_041642185.1 Marivirga sp. | reverse complement strand
ATCGTTTAATTTTGTATGTGTTCCTGCTCCTATCGACGGGTGGCTGTTACGGAACTGACCCAATTTTTGCCAGTGTTTGTGGATTTCCTGAATGGAATAACCCTCACGCCTGGCATCCTTCTCAAGTTCCTCCCAGTTCATAAAAGAGCGTAATTTGGCATCGCCCGAGGCTTCTGCATTTAATTTCCTAGCTGTCTCATCTCCGTAATATATTTGTGCAGCTCCCGGGCTTAGAAGAAGGTAACTTGCTGTATTGAAAACATTGGTTCTATCCGCATCAAATGGGTTGCCATCGTCATGAGAAGATAGATAGTTAAGTACTGACTTCTCTTTTAACTCCCCTTCATTTAAAATCTGGGCGTAGTTGCTATACACATCATCTACAGGTTTTTGGGCAAGCTCCCACTTTAAAGAGAAATTAATCATGCTGTGGAAGCCCTCGTCAAAGAAATTAATGGCAGTATCGCCATCATAAGTATACTCCAAACCATCATGAATGGAATAATTATAGATCTCCCCTACCATGTAAAAAGGCAAATCATCTAATTTCTCTTCCGGGTTTTCCTTTTTCCAATCTTCTAAAGCTTTTAAGGCTTCAGCATATAATTCTCCCCATACTCCTGCTTCGGTATGTTTTACAGTATCTACCCTAAAGCCATCTATACCCATTGCCCTCACATAATCAATTAGCCATTTAATAATATAATATTTTGGAGCCCTAGGGTAGTCTGTTCTTTCAAAAAACTCATCCAATTCTTTCAGTTCCTGCTCTAATCTTCCTTCTTCCTCCCATTTATCTAACAGGTGTTGAGGTAAATTAATAGGCTCCTCACTTTCTGTTACCACATCTGGTAGGTTTTCAACCAAAGTACATTTCACGGTAGATTCCCAGTCCTGATAAGTACATTGTGGGCCAGTTCTTACCCAATCTTCAGGCCATTGAGGATCCTTTTCAGTTACAGGGCCTGTATGGTTCATTACCACATCCAATAATATTCTTATTCCGTTTTTGTGAGCTGCTTTCACCATCTTTTGTAAATCGGCCATTGTGCCGAAATTCGGATCAAGTGCTGTCCAATCCTTAGTCCAATACCCATGAAAACCATAAGATTTACCAGTACCTTCATCAACAGCACCATGTATTTGCTCTACCAATGGATTCACCCAAATGGCATTTACTCCTAAATCAGTAAAATAACCTGATTCAATTTTCTGTGTAATACCTTTAATATCACCCCCCATAAAACTTCTTAAAGGAGCGCCATCTTGATATCTTCCGAAATTTGTATCATTGGTAGTATCAGCATTGTTAAAGCGGTCTGCCAATAGAAAATACACGGTGGCATTCTCCCATATAAAAGGTGCCTGAGGCTTTACCGTCTCTGTTTTAGTTTTTTGTTTTGTCTGACAGGAAAAAAGCACTAGTGGAATGATAAAAGAGAGTAGAATTTTTTTCATGATTTTGATGTAGTTGTAAAGCTTTAATAATTTAGGAAATCAATATAGGGAAAAAATAAAAATACTGGCAAAAAAAATGGATAATGGTGATTGCATACAACCTCCATTATCCATTAATTATATTACTTTAAAATTTAATCTTAACTCACTCCGGGAATCTGCTGAAACTCAACAGTTCTTTCTTTGTCTTTAAAAGATGCCCTTGGCTTTAAGTTAAGTACCTGGAATAACTCAGCATCTTCGTTTACTTCCGGATTAGGGGTAGTCAATAATTTATCACCTGCGAAAATAGAATTAGCTCCTGCCATAAAGCAAAGGGCTTGTTCTTCCTGGCTCATCCTTACCCTACCTGCAGACAAACGAACCATTGCTTTTGGCATAATAATTCTGGCTGTTGCTATCATTCTCACCATTTCCCAAACTGAAACTTTTGGTTGCTTTTCAAGCGGAGTTCCTTCAACAGGTACTAATGCATTTACCGGTACCGATTCAGGATGTTCCTCCATAGTGGCCAGTGTATGTAGCATTCCTACTCTGTCTTTATGTTGTTCTCCCAAACCTATAATTCCACCTGAGCAAACGGAAATCTTAGCTTTACGCACTGCACCAATAGTATCGAGCCTGTCATTGTAAGTTCTTGTACTGATAATATCTTCATAATGCTCTTCGGAAGTATCCAGGTTATGATTGTACGCATACAAACCTGCCTCCTTCAATTTCTCTGCTTGTGATTCAGTTAACATACCCAAAGTACAGCAAACTTCCATATCCATAGCGTTAATGCCTTTTACCATCTCCAATACACTGTCGAAGTCGCGGTTATCACGTACTTCTCTCCATGCCGCACCCATACAAAAACGAGTACTGCCATTTTCTTTGGCTGTTCTTGCATTTTCAAGCACTTCCTCTTTTGGTAAAAGCTTATGCACTTTTACATCGGTATGGTAACGCGCAGCCTGAGGACAGTAAGAACAATCTTCCGGACAGCCTCCCGTTTTCACACTAAGCAAGGTACAAACCTGCACTTCCTGCGGGTCATTGTACTCTCTGTGCACGGTGGCCGCATTATAAATTAATTCTAAAATCGGTTGGTTATATATTTTATCAATTTCTTCCTTTGTCCAGTTATTTCTAATCTCAGTCATAAGCGTATGTCATATTAAATTTGATGTAAAAAAAGGGTCTATTTATTTGATTTCCAAATCAAATGGCATCCTTGTTTGTAAACCTTTGTTTTCCATCACATATTTAAGTTCATTTATATAGGGAGAAGCTTCACCATACATCGCTCTTTGATAAAAAGCATTCGCTGTGGAACCTAATTCTTCCATTATTTTTTGAAAAAACGGCTTTTTCTCAGGGTAATAAACTCTCATATAGTCGCCTTCTTCCAGACCTGCGGATTTTGCTGCAATTTTCACGGCATCATCATAACTACCTAATACATCTACCAAACCTCTTTCTTTAGCTTCAATACCTGACCAAACTCTACCTGAAGCCACTTCTAATAATGATTCAACCGGCATATTTCTTCCTTCCGCAGCTTTAGTAGTAAAGTCTTCATAACCTCTTTCAATCATATTTTGGATGATTTGCTTTTCAGAATCGTTCAGGCCTCTGGTAACAGTAAATAAATTAGAATATTCTCCGGTACTTACTCTATCGAACGTAATACCCAATTTGCTATCCATAAAATTAGATAAATCCGGTATGATGGCAAAAATACCTATAGAACCGGTTATAGTATTCGGCTGCGCCACAATAGTATCACAAGCCATAGCCATATAATAACCTCCTGAGGCTGCTACAGTAGACATAGAAGCTATTACAGGCTTTACCTGTTTAGCCAGTTTTACTTCTCTCCACATAACGTCGGAAGCTAAAGCACTACCACCCGGGCTGTTTATTCTGATAACTATTGCTTTAATCTTATCATCCAATCTGGCTTTTCTGATTTCTTTAGCAAATTTATCTGAGCCAATAGAATTTGCGTCTCCTTTACCAGAAACAATGTTTCCTTCAGCCACAATTACAGCTATTCTACTTTGATTATATGCATCAGCAGTAAATGATTTTTTATAATCTTTAATGGAAACTGAAGGAATTTTATCATCTGCTGCCAATCCTATTTTCTCTCTCATCACATCCAAAGCTTCATCATAATAAGCAAGCTGAGTCACTAGTCCATATTTCAAAGCATCTTCGGCCGTCCTTACTAAATACTGATCAGAAATTCTTTTCAATTCTGCTACAGGAATTTGCCTTGCTTCAGCAATATTTGATAATGAATGGTCATAAACAGAATTAAGCAATGAACTGATTTGTTGCTTACTGGCATCACTCATATCTTTTCTGAGAAATGGCTCAACTGCACTTTTAAAAGTACCTACTCTGAAAATCTGTGGTTCAATATTTAATTTTTCAAACGTTCCTTTAAAGAAAGCCACTTCAGAAGTTAGGCCGTTAAACTCTAACATCCCAACAGGTGTGAGAATGATTTCATCAGCCACTGAAGCTAAATAATAGCCTCCCTCAGAAAACATTTCTCCATAAGCAACAACTGGCTTACCTGATGCTTTAAAATCAATTAATGCATTCCTGATTTCTTCAATTTGAGCAAAACCAGCCATTACATTAGAGGCATCAAGGATAATCCCTTTAATATTATCATCTTCAGCAGCTTGATCTAGCGACTCTAAAACGGTTTTTAAACCTAGAGGGGCAGTTTCATTGTTTAGCGCCTGCATAATATCAGCGAAAGGATCATCTGATGTCATTTCCACAATCGGTCTGTTCAAATCCAAATGCAGGTAAGCGTTTTTTGCTATCGGGGCGTCTTCTCCAGAGGATGCTACCCCTATCAATATCAATAACAAGACAAAATTGAAAACTACGAAAGCAAGTAGTGTAGCAAAAAATATTTTAAAGAAACTTTTCATGTGTATATTATTTGTTTTTTAGTTATCATAAACTTGTGCGCCTAAGCGGTATGGAATTCGCATGATTGATATTCCTTCCGGAGGCAGGTAAGCTATCCTCGTTTGGTGTTTTCAGAATCATGCTCATTTCATGGTTTATTTTTTATGTGATTGATGTTTGTTTAGTAATGGTAATCAAATGAAATGTTATATCATTGCACCAAATACAAAATAGGCACAAAAGACTTATTAAAAAAAGTATAATTCTATTATTGGTAAAAGGAACTTATGAAAGGGATATTTCTATTACTTGGCAGTAACTTGGGGAATAAAAAAGAAAATTTAAAGAAAGTACTACATGAGTTAAATAAATTTGGAATTGAAGTAATTCAGTGTTCATCTGTTTATGAGACAGAAGCCTGGGGAAAGACAGATCAGCCTTCATTTTATAATCAGGTGATAGAAATTAAAACTGTGTTACAACCGGAAACTTTACTTACAACCATTTTGGAAATTGAGCGGCTTTTAGGTAGAGTAAGAATTGAAAAGTGGGGAGAAAGATTAATAGATATAGACATATTATATTATAATGATTTAATAATCGATACAAGTGAATTACAGATTCCCCATAAGGGCATAGCAGATAGAAGATTTACTTTAATTCCCCTTACAGAAATAGCCGAAGATTTTATTCATCCGCTCTTACATAAAAACCAGAATAAATTATTGGCAGAATGTAACGATACTTTATCTGCAAAGAAATTAATCTAGTGAAAAATAGTGGTTCAATTTGAGATTTACAGTAAAGAACCCAGAACTCTTCAACCGAAATTAAATTCCACATATAATAAATACACAATATTTTATACCTAAGTATGAGAACTATTTCAGAAGATTCACTTGTATTATTCCAATAAATGGAAAAATTTAAGTATATTAGAAAACAACATAATAAAACCATAAAAAGCATGAAAAAATTTTCATTTATTTTAAGCCTGTTTACAATTTTGATAGCTTTTGGCTGTGGCGGAAATACAAATACTGAAGAAGGCAATACAAAAGAAGCAATAAGAATGCAGGAGGATAGTTTAGCGAGAGAAGCACAAAACAATGCGTTAAAAGCCAAAAAAGAGGCTATATCCACTGAACAAGAAGTTGAAGAATTGTTAAAAGAAATATAAACCAGAACGAACATGAAACATTTAATCAAAAGTATTCTCATTAGCAGCTTAAGCATTTTCTTAATAATTGGCTTAAGCGCTGACAGCATGGCACAGGGAAAATCTGATAAGGGAGATAAAGGAAAAGAAACTGCAAAAGAAGCTCGAAAGAACAAGGAGCTGGATAAACTCAACAAAGAAATTGAGGAAGAATTAGAGCTTGAAAGAATTCAGGAGGCGGATCATCAGGAGATGCATGAAAATGATCAAAAGCACTCTGCTAATAAGGGTAAGGCTAAGGAAGAAAAAAGTAATCAAAGCCAAAATAACGAATTTGGTAAATTAACTTCTGAGCAGGCTAAGGAAAAAATGAAAGATGCTCAAAGCGATATGGAGGAAGCTGAAGCAGCCTTATTAAGGGCGGAAGAGAATATTGCCAGAGCCAAAGGAAAATTGCTTGAGGCTCAAAAACAGGGTAAACTAACAAAAGAAGAAATAAAAGAAAAAGAAGATAAAATTCAGAAAGCTGAAGAAAAACTGGAAGAAGCAAGAGAAAAAATTAAATCCAGAAATGCGAAGGTAGATGAAAAAATATCTAAAATGCATGAGAAACAAAAGCCTGAAGATACTGAAGAAGACATAGATTAAAATTCTCAGAATTAAAACCATAAAAAAAGGAAGTGATTCATCACTTCCTTTTTTTATGTGCAATTTTTATTATTTTTATTTGATAGCAGAGCGGATTTTCTGAGCCATTTCTTTTAATTCTTCCTCAGAAGGTTCCAATTTTCCTTTGGAAAAGTTTATATCATCCATTTTGTT
>JBEPWY010000214.1:0-6402 GCA_041642185.1 Marivirga sp. | reverse complement strand
CAGCTAAGCAGGACTTTTTATGCAAGGGGCCAAACAGGGCACCAGCTTTTGCAGGGAGCCTATCAAGCACTTATGAAACAATCCGGTAGTAATAATTTTAAACTTCACACGAGGCATGAAATGCTTGAAGTGGTAGTAAACGAGGGCAAAGCGGCAGGAATAATCAGCAGAAACCTGGATACCGGAGAAATTAAAAGTCATAGCTGCGATGCCTTGGTATTGGCAACCGGCGGTTACGGTAAAATATATTATCTTTCCACCCTGGCTGTGAATTGTAACGCTACCGCTATCTGGAGAGCCCATAAAAAAGGCGCATATTTTGCGGCTCCAAGTTGGACACAGTTTCACCCTACCTCACTCCCTCAGATGGGAGACTACCAATCTAAACTCACACTGATGTCGGAATCATTGCGGAACAGTGGCAGGATATGGGTACCTAAAATAGCGGGTGACAGCAGAAAGCCAGCAGACATACCTGAACAAGAAAGAGATTACTATCTGGAAAGGAAATACCCTTCCTATGGGAATTTAGCGCCTCGTGACATTTCTTCCCGTTCAGCCAAGGAGCGGATCGATAGTGGACACGGGGTAGGTCCACTTAAAAATGCCGTATATCTTGATTTTAAGGATGCTCTGCAAAAAGAAGGGAAAACTTCAATTGAAAAAAAGTATGGCAATTTGTTCGAAATGTATCAGAAAATCACAGGAATGAACGCCTATGAAGAACCTATGATGATTTCCCCCGCTGCTCATTTTTCCATGGGGGGATTATGGGTTGATTATGAATTGATGAGCAATTTACCTGGTCTATTTGTACTGGGAGAAGCCAATTTTTCTGATCATGGAGCCAACAGGCTAGGAGCCAATTCCCTACTCCAGGCATGTGTAGACGGTTATTTCATCTCCCCTCCCACTATTATGAATTATTTAGCTGCTTCCAAACCCCTTGATGTTGATGGTCCTTCACTTACTAAAGCATTTGAAAAAGCCACAGCAGAAGTAAAAAATAGGATTCAGCATTTGTTAGAAACAAAAGGAAAAACCACTGCAGAAGAATTTCAGCGCTTGCTCGGGAAGATACTTTACAGGAAATGTGGCCTATCGAGGAACGGAAAAGACTTAAAACAGGCATTATCTGAAATTGAAGAACTAAAATCCCGCTTTGAGAAAGATATTTTAGTATCAGGCTCTGCTGATGAAATCAATTTTGAACTGGAAAAAGCTGCAAGAGTAGCCGATTACCTGGAATTAGCTACTCTTATTGTGACCGATGCATTAGAAAGAGAAGAGTCCTGCGGAGCACATTTTCGTGAAGAGCATCAGACGGCAGAAGGTGAAGCTAAACGGAATGATGAGGATTACCAATATGTTCCTGTATGGGAAAGTTTAGAAAGTGGAGGTTTTAAACTTCATAAAGAATGGCTGGAATTTGAAGAGGTTAAAGTAACTAAAAGGAGTTATAAATAAATGGAATTAATTTTACATATCTGGAGGCAAAAGGATGCCAATGACAAAGGAGGTTTTAAAACATACGCTCTCCACGGCCTTAATGTTAATATGTCGGTGCCTGAGATGCTGGACCATTTAAACGAAAAGCTAATAAAAGAAGGAGATGACCCTGTTGCTTTCGAATCGGATTGCAGAGAGGGTATTTGTGGGCAATGTGGGTTTGTAATCAATGGTGCAGCACATGGCCCGGAAAATGGAACCACTGTCTGCCAAATACATTTGCGCAGTTTTTCCGATCACCAGGAGCTTTACCTGGAACCTTTTAGAGCTGCAACTTTCCCCATTAGGAAGGACTTATGTATTAACAGATCTGCCTTGGACAGAATTATTGCTTCCGGTGGATTTATCAGCGTAAATACCGGACAAGCTCCGGAAGGCAACAGCATTTTGATAGCACATGAAACAGCAGAAGAAGCCTTTGACGCAGCAGCATGCATAGGTTGCGGAGCTTGTGTGGCCACTTGTAAAAATGCGAGTGCTGCTTTGTTTACAGGAGCAAAAGTGAGCCACCTGGCATTATTGCCCCAAGGGCAAATTGAAGCAAGAAAGCGGGTAAAAAATATGGTGAAGCAAATGGACAAAGAAGGATTTGGCGCATGCACTTTTACAAAAGCCTGCGAAGCTGTTTGCCCTCAATCCATTTCCATTGCGCATATAGTGAGAATGAACAAAGAGTACCTGAAAAGCTTATAACCTGAGTTTCATTGTTATAAAATGTCGTCATGCCGGAAAATTAAGACTTATTTTTCCAAAAGTCTTAATTTTCCGGTATCTCATGCTGAAATATTAATGAGATTACGGATAATTTTCTTTTTTTTGAAAACTTAATCCCGACCGATCGGGACCGAGATAGCTAGTCCGGCACGTGGGGGAACGTCCTAAAGTAATTTTAGGTTAATTTTTAAAATCGAACTCAGGTTTATATTATGATTTGATCTGGAAGCTTTTTAGAATAAAATAAACTCAGAAGATCCTGAAACAATTATTGTAAATGAAACTATGTCGCATACTAATTAATCTTTTATATCCCGGTAAGCGTATTAAAATCTGTCACTAAATCAATTATTTACAATACTAAAATAACCTATGGCTGATTCCGACTCAAGGCATGCCGCACTGAAATTTTACAAAAAAATAAAAATAGGGTGGCTATTTAATACCTCCTCTTTTTTAGGGAATTTCATCATAGCATTGCTTATTACCTGGGCTTTTGACCAGCTGGATTATAACGCATCGGTCAATTATGTGTTCTTTATTTCAGTTTTAGCTATTGGCTTATGGGTAACAGAAGCCATACCACCTTTTGCGGTCGGTATATTTATCATTGCCACCTTATTAGTAGGTTTCGGAACAGATTATATCATTGAAGAAAGCGCTCCACTAGAACTGTACCTGGGCACCTGGACCAGTAATGTAGTATGGCTGTTGCTAGGTGGTTTTTTTCTGGCTGAAGGCATGAAGCAGGTGGAGTTGGACCGTTCCTTGTTTAGGTTTACGATTAAAAGATTTGGTGAGAAACCGGAGAAACTACTTTTAGGACTTATGCTTACCACTGCTTTGGCCAGCATGGTAATGTCCAATACAGCCACCACAGCCATGATGATTTCGTCTGTCCTTCCCTTGGTTTATATCATAGGAAAAGAATCTCCTTATTCAAAAGCATTATTGACTGGCATACCCGCAGCGGCCTCATTAGGAGGAATTGGAACCATTATCGGCAGCACACCCAATGCAATTGCAGTAGGAGCTTTGCAGGAAATAGGGGTATCCCTCACGTTTTTGGACTGGATGGCAGTAGGTTTTCCTACCGGGATTTTACTGGTATTTTTGTTCTGGAAATTTCTTATCAGCAGATTGAATTTATCGAAAATCGAACTTGATTTATCCCGCCTCCCCAAGCGCAATGACCTGGTAAACAAAGAAAAAAGATATGCTGTTATCATTACGTTGATAATCACCATTTTAATGTGGCTTACAGAACCTATCCACGGTATTCCGGTTGCTGCCACTTCAGCCATACCGATTGTTCTGCTTACCATGACCCAGGTAATTACATCTGACCAGGTGCGCACCTTGCCTTGGGATACGCTCATGCTGGTAGCAGGAGGATTGGCATTGGGCATTGCTTTGGTAGAAGTAGGTTTAGCTGATATAGTAATGACTGAAATTAATGCATTGCCTATTCCTGTTTTCGGGGTGGCAATAATTTTCAGTATAATTGCTGTTATGTTATCCAATATTATGAGCAATACGGCAGCAGCCTCTATATTAGTGCCCCTTGGTTTGTCTTTAGCTGCTCCTTTTGGAATTGCCGTACCCGTTATCGTCGCTATCAGTTGTTCATGCTCGCTATTGTTGCCGGTATCTACTCCCTCTAATGCTATTTCTTATGCAACTGGTATTATTCCGCAAAAAGATTTCAGGCCGGGTGGCATACTTTTGATATTTCTAGGCCCAGTAACAGCCTTTTTAGCAGTGATGGCGTGGGTTTGGCTTTTATTTTGATGATTAAATAAGAATATCGGATCCTTAGAAGTGAAATAACCTAGGGAGATTCCTTTGCAATTAAAATCTGACAGCTTATTATAATTCTATGGCTAACCCTTATTCTATGATGTAAATAATAAAAAAGCATTAGCAAGATTATAAAAAAAGACATACGCTATTGCCTTTTCTTTCTACTTACTAATGCTTTAACTGAATTATATTTTTATTAGAATTTATAACCTACAGATAAACTAAAAACTCGGTTACTTTGCTTAAAACCATTATCATTATATAGTGCAATATTAGCTAAACCTAAACCATAAGACACACCAACAGTAATAGGGGCAAGCTCAACACCGGCACCTATTGATAAACCATAATCCAATCGTTTAAAGTCATCTTCATTTTCATCTGATCCAAATTCAATATCTTCTTCGAAAGTTTCTCCATCACCTTCCGCTTTATACTTGCCACTTAATGCTAAACCTAAATAAGGGCCAAAGGTACCATACACATTCATGCCACCCACATCAAAAACAGCTTTTGCGGTTAAAGGAATATCCAGGTAAAACAAATTAATCTTCTCGACGATTGCCCCTTCAGTAACTTTTGTTCCTTTTGATGATAGGATCAATCCTGTTTCAAATGATATCATATCATTAATACCAAATTCTGCAGTTGGCCCTATATGAAATCCAAGTTTAGAACTATAACCAATTTCATCACCATAGTTGGTATCATCATCCTTAGCAGACTGATTAGCAAGGTTTAAACCTGCTTTTACTCCAAATGTTTGTGCATAAGATTCAGTAGCCATTGCACAAACAATCACAACCATCAATAATTTTGTAATTTTTTTCATAATTAATAATTTTCTTATTTATGAGCCTCTTCAGAAAAGGCACCGTTTTTTTAAGTGGGTTCTGGACTCCACTCTTAATTTACTCCTATTGTCACACGGGTGGTCAGCCCTTTGGCTTTCGCAGACCTTTTTATTTTCAAAAACATTTATTTATTCTACAATGATTATTAAACAGCATAATTTAGTAATTGATAAACTATTATTAGTTTGAATCAATTTAAAATTTAATCTCTATTATTATACAAGACATACAAACCTCCTTAAAAGGTGTATGTGTGTTATCACTAAACCTATTTCTAATGGTTAATAAGAGAACCAATTATAATATAAAGATGACAAATAATGAAAAAATAACAACTTTAAAAATGTTGAATCAATGAAATTTCTTTTCCTTTCAAATGAATACAACATATGTAATCACCTTCTTATATTATGTGAAAGTAATTCATTCTTCAAGATTAAAAAAATCAATAAATAATACAGAATTTATGCATGATTAATAATTTTTAACCCTTAAACATATCACTGATCAACAATTTAATAGTCCTCTTTACTAGACAAAAGACTTTAATAAATCATGTATTTATTTCTTTACTTACTGGTTTTCTAATCCTCTAAGAAAACTCTCCATCTCTTGATTGTATTGAGTGCTGTTGTCACGCATGGTAGAATGACCTGCCCCTTTTACCACTTTAAAACTGGAACCAGGCACTAAGCTTTGGAAATATTGAACGGTTTGTGGTCTTGCTTCATCATATTCGCCTGTAATAAATAAAACCGGTACTTTTACCTTATCCAAGCCCTTACTATTATCATATCCTTTAAGGGTACCCGTAGCGGTGAATTCGCTTGGCCCCCACATATAATTATAAATAAATGAGTTGGAAGGAGCCGGAACAGTATCCAGTTCGTGGGCTTTATTAACTTTTCTGTTGCCAAATGTTGCCCAATACACAGAATCCGCAAACTGGTAGTCTTCGGAACCATAATCTCCGGTTTCTTCAGTTATCGAAATCATCTGTTGAATTGAGTCAGGCAAAGTGCTGATTAAGGTATCGGCATCTGCTGTCCACATGGAGGTAGATAAATAAGGACTACTAAAGATGATACCCTTTACTCCTTCAGGATATTTAAGATAATATTCAAGCTCCAAAGCAGCGCCCCAAGAATGGCCAAGCAGATAATATTCATTCAGATTTAATTCTGTTGTCAATTGGTGCACTTGTTCAACAAATTTGTCCACTTTCAATAAAGCAGTATTTGTATGATGATCAGAACGGCCACTGCCCAACTGATCGAAAAGTATGATCGGCCTGTTCTTGCTTAAAGGAGCCAATTCATAAAAATAACGATGAGTACTTCCGGGACCGCCATGCATCAAAAGCAAAGGTGTCTTATCGCCTTCTCCCATTATTTTATACCAAATCTTCCCTCCTTCTACTTCCACAAAGCCTTCATTAGGTTGAAGTGATTCGTTAGATTGACAACCAAAAAATAAGCTGGTGATACATATGGTAAGGGAAATTAATTTTGCTAAATGATTC
>JBEPWY010000213.1:0-6404 GCA_041642185.1 Marivirga sp. | reverse complement strand
GTTCACGATACTCTGGAAGCGGGGGCTTATACTAACTACCCTGCCATTGTTACTCATTTTATTTCACAAGCTGCTTTAGCCATAAAAACACTAGAGGAGTGGAGTATTAGCTTTGACAAAAACATTAAAGGGGTTTACAATTTGGCACTGGAGGGTGGACACAGTTTTGCTAGAATATTGCATCAAAAAGACTCTACAGGCAAACATATCATGGAACGACTCTTCAGTCAGATAAAAAATTTCCCTAACATTCAAATTATTGAAAACCTAGAGGTTTTCAAGTTGTTGAAACCCAATAATGGCAGTATCATGGGTGCTCTTGCCTGGTGTAGCGAAAACCAAAGAACTATAGCTATAAAGACTAAAAGGGTTGTTTTATGTACAGGAGGATTAGGTAGCTTATTTCACTATTCCACTAATCCGGCATCTGCTAAGGGGCAGGGAATTGCTCTTGCACAAAGTATAGGAGCAAATTGTGAAAGTTTACAAAATATACAGTTTCACCCAACTGCTCTATGGTCAACACAAAACAAAAGACTTAAATTGATATCAGAAGCTTTACGCGGAGCCGGTGCCTTTTTAAGAAATGAAGCTGGTGAAAGATTTATGTCGGGGGTGCATCCTTTAAAAGATTTGGCGCCCAGAGATGTGGTATCAAGGGCTATTATTCAAGAATTAAAACTTCAGGCAAATCTTTATGTATATCTCGATGCTACATCCATTAACTCTGAAGACTGGTATAATCATTTTCCCGGAATACTGAACAACTGTCTGGAAGAAGGTATTAACCCTGCTAAAGATTGGATTCCGGTGGTACCGGCCGCTCATTATTCCTGCGGAGGCATAAAAACGGATGTAAACGGCTTTACAAATATTTCCGGGCTATTTATTTTGGGTGAAACAGCCTCCACAGGCTTACATGGAGCCAACAGGCTTGCCTCTAACAGTTTATTGGAGGCTGTATTGATGGCTAAAGGGCTTTCACAAAAACTAAGTTTAATTTCAAAACATATTAATAAAGCGCCTGAATTAATGCTTTATAAATTTTTTAGTGATCAGGAAAGTATAAAAAAGTCTGAATTGTACAATCAAAAAATTCGTGATGTTCTACAGGAAAATTGTCATATAATTAAAACTATAAGAGGGTTAAATATCGCTCTTAAAAGCCTTCTAGAGATCAAAGGAAAAGTTGAACTGGAGTTCCATGCTCAAAATATTGAAGGCATCAGACTAAAATTATTTATGAATGTTGCATTAATGTTAGTGGAATCCTCATTGGAAATAAAAGAAAATAAAGGCGTTTTTTATAATGAAGATTTTACAAAAGTATTACAGTAAATTTCTAAATATTTCCCTCCCCAATAATAAAAAAAGCTTCCCTTTTTCAAGAGAAGCTTTTATAATATTAACTTTTATAGTAAATCTATCAAGGGAATATACCCATATCCGTATAGCTTACCGCTATACGGTCGAGCGCTAATATAAAACCAGCAGTTCTTAAACTTTTAATTTTCTTCTCTTTACGTTTGGCGTTTAATTCATGATAAGCTGTAACCATAGTTTCCTCTAAACCTGAATTTACAAGGTCTCTCTCACTGGCTCCTTTTACAATCTTATCCACTTGGTCATTGCTAAATTTATCTCCTGTGGCATTTTCAATGGTTTCCAGCAAGAGTTTATATTTCTGCATATCATAACGCTTCTCCAGTTTGCCAAAAGAAACACGGGAAAGGTTTTTTAACCACTCAAAATAAGAAACCGTAACACCACCGGCATTCAAGTACATATCCGGAATAATCATGATGTTTTTAGTCAACAGAATAGCCTCTGCTTCCTTGGTAACAGGTCCGTTGGCAGCCTCGGCAATTATTTTCGCCTGAATTCTATCTCCATTTTCTTTTGTAATTTGATTTTCCAGGGCAGCAGGCACTAAAATATCACATGGCATCTCCAGCATTTCAATGGAACTCTCAATAAACTTGCCTTTAGGATACCCTTTGAAACCTTTATTTACATTTTGATAGGTTTTAATTTCTTCAATGTCAATTCCATCTTCATCCCAAATACCACCATTCCATTCAGCTATTCCTATAATTTTGGCTCCTGCTTCTTTTAAAAATAAAGCAGAATAATAACCTACATTTCCTAAACCTTGAATGATAACTTTTTTATTAAGCAAACCTGTTGTCATGCCTAAATCAGCCATGTCTTCTTCCACACTAACTGCCTCTCTTATGCCTAAATACACACCCATGCCTGTGGCTTCAGTTCTGCCGTCAATACCATGCTGAGATACTGGTTTTCCCGTTACACAGCCCTTAGCATTAATGGCATCTGGATTAAAAGCCTCATAGGTATCAACTATCCAGGCCATTTCTCTTGCACCAGTACCATAATCCGGTGCAGGTACATCAATAGCCGGTCCTATAAATTTCTTTTTAATTAATTCCGAAGTATATCTTCTTGTAATTTTTTCCAGCTGGCCAACCGTATATTTTAAAGGATCTATATTTACACCACCTTTCGCGCCGCCAAATGGTATGTTAACCATTGCGCACTTATAGGTCATCAATGCCGCCAACCCCATTACCTCTTGTTCATTAACAAAACTACTAAAACGAATACCTCCTTTTACAGGAAGTTTATGATGTGAATGCTGAACCCTGTATCCTTTCACTACTTCATAAGAGCCATCATCTTTTCTGATTGGAAAGTGAAATTTGTAAATGCTATTGCACTGCTTGATTTGCTCCAACAAACCAGGGTGCAATTTCATGTGTTGTGCGGCATCGTCCACAAAACTACAGACATCTTCAAATAAGCTATATTCAGGATCATTAACCATGTTTTATTTATTTTATGTTAAAAATTAAATTCTTTCTGTTTCAACCATTGAGGCAAGGTATTCTTTTTTTAATAATGGGCAGATTTTGTAGCGTTCTTCCTTTGTATCTTCATATATAGCTTCTAATAATTCTACCACGTTATTTTTGCCAATAAGTTCACACCATTCAAAAGGCCCGTAGGGGTAATTTGTGCCCAGTTTCATTCCAAGATCAATATCCTCTTTTGCGGCTGTACCTTCCTGTACCGTATAATAAGCTTCATTAATTATCATAAAGATAACCCTTGGAGTTACCATTCCTACCCTATCATCTACTATTTCGTATTGTGTTCCTAACTTTTCGCAAACCTGCGATAAAAGCTCCTTTTGGTCAGGCTTTGATAAGGTACACTCCAGAACAGAACGATTGATAAAAGTTGGAAAACCATTAAAACCAAAAAATGGATTTTGGATTGAGGGCGTATATACGGCCATTTCTAAAAAAGTGCTCATTACATTATGCACAAACACTGGCATTTCAGACTTTTGTTCATAAAACACCAGGCTTTCCGGGCTTTCATGTGCCAGAAAATCGAATACAACCTCTGCATTAAAAAAGGTCTCTTCTGCTATATCGGATAAATCTTCTGCAAAAGAAAAAGTGTGTTTTTCACCAAACTTCGCTTTTAGCTCTTCGTTGTTTTCAGGACTTCCTACTACCAGTATTACCATATTTTCAGTACTTTTACCCAAAGTTAATCAACAATTACAGAAAAGCGAGATGGAAAAGACAATCATTCAAACAAAAGAAGCTCCGGCACCAATCGGGCCCTATAATCAGGCAATATTAGCCGGTGAAACCTTATATGCTTCAGGTCAGATAGCTTTAGATGCCCATAGCGGGGAGATGATCAATGAGAATATTACCGAAGAAACACATCAGGTAATGAAAAACCTGGAGGCCATTTTATCAGCAGCTCAAATGGGCTTCTCTGATGTAGTGAAGTGCAGTATTTTTGTTAAAAACATGGGTGATTTTGCCACCATAAATGAAGCTTACGGTCAATATTTTATGAGCAATCCTCCTGCAAGAGAAACCGTTGAGGTCTCTCGCCTTCCGAAAGATGTAAATGTAGAAATTTCCTGTATAGCAATTAAATAATGCAACTGTGGCCTGCCAAATCGGAAATTTTGATTAGCCATTTACCTCCCCGGGAAATATTCAGAAGACTCCATTTGGCAGTTAAGCCCACAAATTATCAAAGCTTTAAAAACAAGTCATTAGATCCAGGTCCAGAAGAAATTTTCCTGTTCAACGGTAAGGTAAGCAATACAGGCTTTGCCATTTCTCAGGTAGTACAAAAGCCTGATAATTTTTTGCCTCTTATTCAGGGGAAGGTAGAAGGAACCTCAATGGGAAGTCTTGTTTATATAAAATACAGCTTATTTGCCAGTGTAAAGTTTTTTCTGGGATTTTGGTTTATGCTGATGATAATCTTCTCTATGATAGCTTATGCGGAACATGAAAACATGCTCACCGTATCTTTTCCCATTATCGTGTTACTAGCCAGTTTTTGGGTAATATTATCCCGTTTTAATGCTGCCTACGAGAAAAGCAGGAAACAATTGGTCAGGTTAATAACCTAAATAATCCATTTCAACAATAGATTTCATTAAAAATTCAATCTAAGCCATTCAGTTGAATTATAATTCTTAATTTTGCAAGCTTAATTAAAAAACAAATACACATGAGCACAGCCGTACGCGTACGATTTGCACCCAGCCCAACAGGCGCTTTACACATTGGCGGTTTAAGAACTGCTTTATATAATTATTTATATGCCAAAAAACTAGGTGGTACTTTCATTTTGCGAATTGAAGATACTGACCAGGCTCGCTATGTAGAAAGTGCTGAAAACTATATTAAAGAATCTTTAGAGTGGATCGGCATTACTCCTGATGAAAGCCCGTGGAACGATAAAGGCTCTGTAGGTCCTTATCGCCAGAGCGAACGTAAGCCTATATACAAGGAATATGCACAAAAGCTGTTGGATGAAGGTAATGCTTACTATGCTTTTGATACATCCGAAGAACTGGTAGCTATGCGCGAACGCTTGAAAGCTGCCCGAGTAGCTACTCCGCAGTATAATGCTATTACGCGTATGCAGATGAAAAATTCTCTTACGCTGAGCGAGGAGGAAGTAAAACAAAGAATTGCATCCGGAGAACCTTATGTGATCCGCCTAAAAGTGCCCCGGAAAGACGAGGTAAGATTAAACGATATGGTTCGTGGATGGGTAATGGTACACTCCTCCCAAATCGACGATAAAGTTCTGATGAAATCTGATGGAATGCCCACTTACCATTTGGCCAATGTTGTTGATGATCATTTAATGAGTATTACCCACGTAATCCGTGGGGAAGAATGGCTGCCATCGGCCCCTTTACATGTATTGCTATACCAGTTTTTTGGTTGGGAAGATAGCATGCCACAATTCGCACATTTACCTTTATTGTTAAAACCTGATGGAAACGGTAAATTGAGCAAGAGAGATGCCGAGAAACATGGATTTCCGATCTTTCCTTTACAGTGGAAAGATCCTGCTTCCGGTGAAGATGTGGCAGGTTTCAGAGAAGATGGATATTTGCCGGATGCTTTAATAAACTTTTTGGCCTTTTTAGGATGGAACCCGGGCGATGAAAGAGAGATTTTTAGCTTAGAAGAACTTACGGAAGCTTTTACCATAGAAAGAATTGGTAAATCAGGTGCAAAGTTTGATATCAATAAAGCAAAATGGTTCAATCAGCAGTATTTAAAAAATAAAGACAATGTTGATTTGGCCGAATATTTAATAAAGGATTTAAAATCTCATGGGATTTCTGCCAACCAGGAGAATGCTGAGAGAATTGTAAATGCTTTAAAAGAACGTATTACTTTTCCACATGAGTTTTATACTGAAGGTAAATTTTTCTTCCAAAAGCCTGATCAATACGATGCTAAGGTTATAGAGAAAAAATGGACTGCAGAGGCTGTAAAGGTTCTGGAATTATATGCCATTTCACTTGAGAAGGCCAACCATGTTGATGCAGAAAAAGCTAAACTTATACTAAACGATGTTTTAGAACAAGAAGGCGTGGGCATGGGCAAAGTAATGCAATCATTACGAGTATCTATTACAGGCTCAGGTGCCGGGCCAGATTTAATGGAGATCATTGAAATATTGGGTAAAGATGAGGTTACGGAACGAATTAGGTTGGCCTTAGATAAGCTGCAAGATCAGGTGAAATAACCAAAAAATGAAACTAATTATAAAGCCTGCTGAAGATTTTCAGTGGGCTTTTTTTATGCTTTTTGCAAAATACTTCCGTTTGTACTGTATCTTTTGACGTGCTTCCGCATTATAGGTGACAAATGATAGAAAACATTGGATGATTTAATAAAATATAGCGAAAGATTGATACAGCAGGAATCTGAGAAAGAGCTGATTGAAAAAGCAAAAGAAAACCCACGATGGTTTGAACCGCTTTACGATAGATATTATAAGCAAATTTTCATGTTCCTCTATAAGCGACATTTAAA
>JBEPWY010000212.1:0-6470 GCA_041642185.1 Marivirga sp. | reverse complement strand
TAGGCTGTGGTAAAAATGATTTTAATGTCTTTATTAATGGATTTTGCAAATGACAAACCGGAAATTTGAGGCATATTAATATCAAGAAAAATTAAGTCTACCTGCTGTATGTTGATTAGATTGAAAGCTTCCACAGCTCCTGAACATGACCCCACTACCTTAACTTGATCTATTTTTGACAAATGATTAAGAAGAATTTCGCGCGCAACAGGTTCATCATCCACTATAATACAGGTCACTTTTTTATCCATTAATTTTGAGTTTATGAGGGTTTAAAATAAGATTGATTTCAAACCATTCCTTCTCCTTATTCATTGAAAAGGAATAGTTATCAGGGTATAATAAATCCAGTCTTTTTTGAATATTTACTAAGCCTATTCCTCCTGTTTCGGCAATAAGACCCTTTTTAAGAATAGAGTTTCTGACCTTAAATTGTATCTGATCAGCAGCTGTTTTTATCGTAATATAAATCAATAATTTATTACCTGATCTATCACCATGTTTAAAGCTGTTTTCTATAAAAGGGATCAACAGCATAGGTGCAATGTCAATATTTTCATCCAAATCAGAAATATCTAAATTAACATCTAAAGTATCATGAAAACGCATTTTCTCAAGGGCAATATAATCTTTAATATGAGCTATTTCATTTGCCAAACTTACCTTAGGCTTATCAACCTGGTAAAGTAAATAATCCAGCAGGTTCGATAGCTTTAATATCATTTCAGGTGTTTCTTCAGACTTTTTCAGAGCATATCCATATAGGGTGTTAAGCGTGTTGAACAAAAAATGGGGATGAATCTGCATTTTCAGGTATTGTAGTTCCTGCTCCTTCAGTTTTAATTGGGCCAACAGTATCTTATTCTCCAGCTCTTTATTTTTTGCTGCTGAGGAATAATTATATTTTAATAATTTGAAAGTACTTATTAAAAGTACTACCAGGTAAACGGCTACCATAGTAATAATCAGGCTTTTACTCAGTGGTACCATTTGATCATACTGTAGTGCATTCATAAAAATCAATCCGTAAAATATGGAAATGACTATAGCGAATGCAGATAGTATCAAAGTATAGATGCTATACAGGCTAAACATCATATACTTTTTCTTCAACAGGTATTTGGGGATCAGAAAGTAATTAACTGTATAAGCTGTACCCATAGTGACAGGCATTAAAAAAGCAGAAAATGAATGTGGATTGGGTATTATTCCTTTACTCTCTTCAAAGAAAAAACTAAAAAATACAAATACACCTAGCCAAAATAGGGAGTGGGGCAGAATTTTGTTGCCTAAGAGATATAAAAAGGGATGAAGTCTCATGTTTGGTATTACAATATCTGCATATTTTCAGAATTAACTATCTTACTGCGATGAACAACCGCTTTCACACCCATTATGACGGTGAAATTACAATTTAAAACATTCAAATGATCATATGCACTTAAAACATACTAAAAGCAGTAGTTGATCGCTTTTTTAAAGAGCTTAGCAAAAATGTAGATAGATTTGACTCATCAACAAATAAAAAGTAATGACATTAGCAACTAATCAAAATGAAGTGCAGATGAATTTCTTCTCATGGTTGTTTGCCAGGATGCAGGAGGGAGGGATAGTGATTATGTCAATTGTTCTCATTTGTGGGCTGGTAGTTCTTTTTCTGATGGTCAGGAGCCTGTTTTACGTAAAAAATAATCCCAGGCTTACAAAAATGATTATTTTGATCAATTCTATTGGATTATTTGCTTTGGTGACAGGCGTTTTTGGCCAGCTGCTGCAACTGATCAATACATTGGATTATATGGAATTCAGAGACGAAGTAAGAGCAGGTGAACTGGCAGCAGGGTTGAAATTTACTATTCTCCCCACATTGTTTGGCTGCTTTATATTTCTGATAAGCCGACTTTTTACGATCACTCTAAATTGGTTAAAGCCACACCACCATATTAATTGATGCTCACTCACTAAATAAAATATCCAGTATGAGATTAGTTAAACATATCACTCTTGTAATTATTATAGTTTTAATGTGGACAGCCTTTATTGGCTATGGGTTTATAGATGGGTTTTTACTAAGATCTATTACTTCCAAAAACACTTCTGAAGCATTTATTGAGGTTACTCAACAAAAAATTGAAGAAGAGTTTGTAGGTAATTTCGCAATGGCCCTAATAGAAAACGGGAAATTCTCGAAAGATTTTTTTTATTCTGTAGACGAACCCGTAAATGAAAACACTGTTTTTCAGGTAGCTTCTGTAAGCAAATGGGTGACATCATTTGGGGTTTTAAAATTGGTGGAGCAAGGGAAACTGAATTTGGATAAACCGGTAGATGATTATCTCACCAGGTGGCACTTGCCAAAAAGTGAATATGATAATGGGAAAGTAACTGTTCGCCAATTGCTTTCACACTCATCGGGTTTAGTGGATGATCTGGGCTATGAAGGATTTGGGCCTGATGAAGAAGTTCAAACTATAGAGGAATCTTTAACGAAAGCTGCTGATGCCTATTATTCCGAGGGAATAGCAAGAGTTGGTTTTGAGCCTGGCAGTCAATATATGTATTCAGGTGCAGGTTATACTCTCCTGCAATTGTTAATTGAAGAAATCAGCGGTCAGTCATTTCAAGATTACATGACGGAATCTGTTTTTGAGCCCCTGGAAATGAACAATTCAACTTTTGTGCTGGCTAGAAAGAAAGGCCTTCATTTGGCGCAAAGATACAATAATGACGGCACCATTTCTCCACCTATTAGATTTACTGCTCTGGCTGCTGCGTCATTATTTACCTGCACAGCTGATTTAACTAAATTTTTGATGGCAAGTGTTTCTGAAAATAGCGTCTTAAGTAGGAAAACAATTACAGAAATGAGTAAACCTGAAACCTTAGATAATGGCATTCCATATTATGGTTTAGGCCCGCACCTTTATAGTCAAAATGATCAAAATTCCAATATAATTGGACACGATGGCAGTAGTTCCAGACCTGTTATAAACACTGCTGCCAGAATTGATCTTCAATCAAAAAATGGAATTATTATTTTAGAAATGGGTAATCATAACATAGCTTCGTCAATCGCTGACGAATGGATGTTTTGGAAGTCAGGAATTGCTGATTATGTTGTTATGCAGCGCAATATTCCATATCTAGTTACCATTTTGATAATTGGGTATCTCATTATTATTTCATTATCAATTATAATCATCAGGAAAAAGAATAAACAGCGAGCAGCAACTGTAGATAACATTTAAGCTATAATGATTTTAGCTATTACTAAACTATGGCTTCATTAAAATTTAGTTTGCTTTCATTCTAATTACCCTTTCATTTTTTCTCAACATTAAAATCATATTCTCATGCGAAATATATTATTAATATGTTCATTTCTGCTGTGCACTTTCTCACTGACAGCCCAATCTATTAATAAGCAAAAGCTAGATAGTTTATTTATCCTTTTGGAGAATAACGAGCAGACGATGGGCTCTATTCATGTCTCCAGAGAAGCGGAATCTATTTATTCTAACTCAATAGGCTATAGATCTGTGGAAGATAATTCAGAAGCAGATCAAAACACAAGATATAGAATAGGCTCTATTACTAAAATTTATACAGCCACACTGATCTTTCAATTAATAGAGGAGGGTAAGATCAAATTGGAGACACCTCTGGAGGAATTTTTCCCTGAAATACCTAATGCCTGTATAATAAGCATTGGCAGTTTATTGAACCATAGCAGCGGGATTTATAATATCACCAACAGCAAAGGGTTTGATCCGCAAGCCGAAAAAACACATGCAGAAATAGTATCCACTATTGCCGCTTTCGAGTCAGTTTTTGAGCCGGATACAAAATCAGAGTACAGTAATTCTAATTATATTCTATTGGGTTATATTATTGAAGAAATTGAGCAAAAATCTTATGCAGAAGTATTGAAAGAGCGGATTGCAGAGAAGCTTGAGCTAAAAAGCACCTATTATGGAGGGCCAATTGACTCTGCTAAAAGTGAAGCTTTTTCCTATCATTTTAATGATGGCTGGGAGAAAGCAAGTGAAACAAATATGGATCTTCCTCATGGTGCAGGGGCAATTGTATCAACAGCTGCAGAAACCACATCTTTTGTTACCGCATTGTTCAACAATCAGTTGATATCAGAGGAGAGCCTAGCCAAAATGACAAATCAAAGGCATGGGATGGGGTTTGGTATTGGAGGAACTAATCAGGGGGGTAAGCAAATGTATGGTCACGATGGTGGTATAGATGGTTTTAGTTCGCTTCTTATTTTTGTGCCGGAAGATCAGCTGGCAATTACTTTTTTGGCAAATGGAAACCGATATGCGTTAATGGCAATTGTAAGAAGTGCTTTAATGGCTTCAAATGGTATGCCTTTTGATTTACCATCGTTTGAGGTTTTTGAGCTAAATGCTGATGATGTAGAAAAATATACAGGAGTTTACTCTTGTTCTGAAATGTCTTTTAAATTAACATTTACACAAGAAAACGGGCAATTATTGGGTGCGCCAACAGGTCAGGAGCCGGCTATATTAAAGCCAATAAAGGAGCATCAGTTTCAACTGGTTCAGGCGGGGGTTACCATAAATTTTAAGTTGGAAGATAATAGTCTGTATTTTACACAGGGAGGTAAAGAATTATTGTTTAAAAAAGAAGAGTAGGCTCTTTAATTTAAGTAAAGAAAGCGTATCATTTTCACAGTTAATTAAAACATCATGTTAAAAAATATAATTAGAATAATTTCGGGAATTGCTTCTTCCATTATCATAATGGCATTGCTATTTTACTTCTTTCTGTTCCATAATCCCCTGGCCATTTATGAAGCAAACATGCTTAAGTGGATTCCTCTTTTTATATGTATTGTCGCTTTAGGGGTAAGTGGGTGGATTAACAGAAAGACTCCTGCTAAATTGTTACCATTTCTGTTTATACCATTTGTTATTTTCAATCTATTTAATTTCACCTACTTCCCTTTTATTCTGGTATTATTTCTTGTTGGCATACTGACTCTGTTATTCACCAGAAAACATCAAAAAGTTATTTATAAGCAATTGGCCTTGGCCGGAGTAGCTATTGTATTTGCATCCTACTTGTTTTCACAAGCACTCATTCTGCAAAAGGAGGGTTTTGGGTATGATGATACTGGCGAATTAATTAATGCCAATGTTATTTGGGATTTTACAGATGAAGAAAATCTTCAGATTGAAAGTCATATTCTTCTGGACAGCAACAATCATGAAGTTGATATGATAGAATTTAAAAATAAAGCTCATTTTGTCACTTTTTGGGCCACCTGGTGTGCACCATGTATTAAGGAAAAGCCTGAGCTGAATAAATTAAAGCAGGATTTACAGAATAATTCTAGCGTTGTTTTTGTTGATGTCTCCTTTGATGAGGATAAGCTTAAATGGCAGAAATTTTTGAATAAAAAGGAGGTTATGGGAATGCAGTTAATCTCTCAGGATAGCAAAGAAACGAGCAGGGAATTAAATTTTGAAGGTATTCCCATGCACATAATCATTAATCCTGACGGCAGTTATAAGAAATACAAATCTTTGGATGTGGCTAGAAAAGTGATTATTAAATCTTTTGAGGAGCCTAAAGAATCAGATCGTGGTAGTAAGGTGCAAAAATAAAACGATGATTGATAATCTTATAATGCCTGGCTCAGCTATTTTATCTGCAAAAGTGCTTCAGTAAAGTCCTGCATAAATTCATTCCTTTTTATTTCCGATAAAGCATCTAACGATAAAAATGGGTTCAAGTCTTCCAACTCTACTAGTAGGAGTGATCCATCTTGCAGTCGGCAGGCATCTACACGGGTAATGCCTCTTTGCATATTATTCCACTCTATAAATCTATCAGCAAAGCCTAAATCTTCTTGATTTGCAGCGTATTCCTGTAAATCCCAGCGTTTATCTTTTTCCGGAGCATATAAGGCATATTGAAATACATTGTTGAGATAGTAGAATGATACTTCATATTGAAAATTAATAAATGGCTGGATCAATTTATTTTTAGGATTGGCTTCCAAAATTTCTTCATGGGTTAATTCTACCATGCCTATAGAGTCGGCTCCGTTTTTAAGTTTCACTATATAATTACCAGAGTGGTTTAAAGTGGTCAATTGGTTGATATCTTCAACAACAGGAATAACAGGATAGCCTGTTTTATACAAATCCAGTAAATACTGTTTTCCTTTCATATCCGCTTTGCCATCAAGGGAATTAAAAGAGGGTATATTTTTCTCTTTCACTAATGCTACAAAGTGGTCAAAATACTCCTGGTAGACCACCACTGGGCCGGTATTACGAAAGACAATAAAATCCGCACATTCAAGAAGTGCAATGGCTTGCTGAGGGTGCCCGATTAAAACATTAAAATGCCCCCTCAGTTTTGAAGTAATATATAAATCTTCTTCATAATAATTTCTTCCTTTTGCTTCATAATAAAGGTCAGTTAGG
>JBEPWY010000211.1:0-6472 GCA_041642185.1 Marivirga sp. | reverse complement strand
TTTTGATTTAGAAACTACAGGTACCAATATTGTTTCAGATAGAATTGTAGAGTATTCATTTGTAAAAGTAATGCCTGAAGGAGAGGTGATTACAAATACCGAGAAAATAAACCCTGAAAGACCAATTCCCTTGGAAACGAGTCTAATACATGGTATTTATGATAAGGATGTAAAAGATAAGCCTGCATTTAAAGCGATGGCTAAAGAACTTGCTTCTTTTTTAAAAGGCTGCGATCTGGCAGGCTTTAACATTCTTAAATTTGATGTCCCTGTTTTAGTGGAAGAATTTTTAAGGGCTGATGTGGATTTTAATATCTCGAAAAGAAAATTATTAGATGCGCAAAAGATTTTCCATATGATGGAGAAAAGAACTTTAACCGCAGCTTACAAATTCTATTGTGGTAAAGATTTGGTAGATGCCCACAGTGCTGAAGCAGATACTATGGCTACTTTGGAAGTTCTGGATGCTCAAATTAAAAAATATGAAGGCCAGTCTCTTAAAGATTTAAAAGGGAAAGTATTGGGTACTATTGAAAATAACGTAGACTCTATTCATAAAATCACTAATGATAGTATGGTGGATTTAGCAGGTAGGTTTGTTTTTAATGATAATAATATTGAAGTCTTTAATTTCGGTAAGTTTAAGGGTAAAGCTGTTGAAGAAGTATTAAGAAAAGAAACCGGTTATTACGACTGGATGATGAAAGGAGATTTCCCTATGGATACCAAAAGAAAGCTGACTGAGATTAAATTAAGGGGGTTTCAGAAATAAAAATATTTAATATTAACTGTAAAGCCTATGATGGAAAGTTAATTGTTCTGTCAGTAGGTTTTATTATAATCGAATAGAACAAATTCATTTTCTTATCCGCAGTTTGTTAACTATTATGTCCTTTCTCCATAAAACATACATTAACAGTATTTTTCTGCTTTTTTATTGAATACTAGGCTAACTTTTTGTTTATATTTAAATTATAGAATACAAACGAATGCACCAGTTAGGTTCAGAGAAAATTCAAGAAATAGCTAATTACTTACAGGAAAATCAAATCCCATTTGAATTACTTGATGATTGTAATATTACCCATTTTGAAGATTATTGCAGTTATTATATACTTATTAATAAAAGAATATTATACGCCTGTCCTATTGGCGAAGTTGATGGTCACAAAGCCGAACTTTTCTTCCAAAGTTTATTAAAAGCAGGAAAAAGCTATAGCACTCCTCCTGCTAAGTTAACTTTTATTATGGATGCTACAGAGCTTTATAATATGCCTCGGTCAGCAAGAAAGGAAATTGATTTTTTTGATTTGAAATTAAGGGAGCAATGGTTTAAAGTGGTATATATTTACCAAGGTATTGCCAAAACTATTTTGGATATGTACCAGCATCATAAGCCAGAGCATTTGGTTGGTATAAAAAAGATGCCAGATTTAAAATATGCATTAAAACACTCCTTAAACTATCTTAATACTGCTAAAAATGAATTTTTAGATGAACAAAATCTTGAAAAATTGAATAAATCCGAGTTGATTGAGGTTATTCATCAGCTGAAAGAGGAGAAAAATATTCAAACTGATCATTGGGATAAACAGCTTAATAAGCTTTATCAGACAATCTCAAATCTGTCATGGGACAGTGGTAACACTGTAAGTTTAAATGAGGTCGAAAGCAATGATTCTTTAGCCCCTATCTATGGAATATTGAATAACAGCATAAGTGATTATAATGAGATGAAAATTGAACTCAATAATCTCAAAAAGGATTTTTATCACAATGTCAGTCTTAAAATTGGAGAAACTTATTATCAGGAAGCCAGCTTACGAGCCATATTTGATAGTCTTGATGCAATATTATGGTATATAGATAAAGATTATAATTTAATCTCTTTAAATAAAAATTTTTCAGAACATATCAAATCTAATTTTGGATTTGAACCCGAAGTGGGTTTAAACATAATGGAACATTCTGCTTTTGCTGAAAAGTATGATAGCATTAGAGAAAGAGTTAAAATAGCACTTAATGGAAATGAAGCTTCTTACGTAGATAAATATACTGAGGCTGGGGAAGTTGTTAAAGTTGTTGCTTCAAAGATTTTCCCTGTATCAGTAAATAATGAAATTATAGGTATAGCTTGTTTAAGCAATGATATAACTGAAAGTTATTTTACAAAAGAAAGAGTTAAAAATAGCGAGAAACTACTGGCTTCTGTAAATCAGCATATTTCGGAAGCAATTTATCGTACTAGCTCCGAACATGGATTAGTATATGTTAATGATGCGTTTTTAAATATCTTTGGTTTTGAATCAAAAGAGGATCTTTATAAAAATGAAGATCTAACCAAATTTTATGCCCGACCGAAGGATAGAAAAAAGATCATTCGTTTGTTAGAAACTAAGAAGAAATTTACCAATGTGGAAGTTCTTTACAAGAAGAAAAATGGGGATACTTTCACTGGCTTAATCAGCAGTATGCTCACAATTGAAGAGAATGGTGTTGCCTATTATGATGGGGCAATAAGGGATGTCACTGCTATTAAAGTAGCTCAACAGAAGCTAAAAAATCAGAATATACAATTGAAAAAATTGAATAGCGAACTTGATAGCTTCGTATACAGTGCCTCACATGATTTAAAAGCTCCTTTAAGTTCGGTAAGAGGTTTAATCAACCTGGCACAAAAAGAGGATGACAAGCAAAAGCTGGATCACTATCTTGAGCTAATCGATAAAAGTATCACAAAGCTGGATGATTTTATTAAGGATATTATCAACTTATCTAGAAATTCAAGACAAGTAATAGTTAAAGAACCTGTCGATTTCCGACAATTAGTAGAGGAAACTTTTAATAATTTTAAATATTTGCCAGACTTTAATAAAATTGAAAAAATAATTGAGGTTGATCCTGAGATTGTTTTCAATTCTGATAAAAGAAGGTTAATGGTAATGTTTAGTAATCTTATTTCCAACTCAATAAGATATTACAATCCTTACGCCACATCGCCTTATATCAAAGTAATTATTAAGAGTAAAGGCGGAAATTTAAATATATCAATTACTGACAATGGCGTAGGTATACCTAATCAATATCTGAAAAAGATCTTTGAGATGTTTTTTAGGGCATCAGAAAGTAGTAATGGTTCAGGAATAGGTCTTTATATAGTAAAAGAAACTATAGATAAGTTAAAAGGGAAAATCACAGTAAATTCTGAAGTAGGAGTTGGTAGTAGTTTTAATATTACTTTACCGCAGCTTTAATCAGCTATTAACAATTTTCTTTCCTTCAATTTCATTTACAAGTTCTTTGTACCATGCTTCACCATATTTACGGATCAAAGCATCTTTAACAAATTTATAAATTGGTACTCCTAGTTTCTCACCGAAATCACAGGCAGGATTACAAATTTCCCATCGGTCATAATTCAAGGCGTCATATTGATCGTACTCGGTGATTCTTATAGGGTATAAATGACATGAAATAGGTTTCATGAAATCGATTTTCCCGTCATTATAAGCTTGTTCAATTCCGCATTTAAGAATGTTTTTATCATCATATATAGCATATGCACATTCTTTTTCATTAATAGTGGTGGTGCTGTAATCGTCTTCCCAATCTTTAATGTAGGTACCTTGTTCTTCTATGGCTTCAATACCTTTTTTGGACAAATAAGGCTTAACTTTTTCATAAATTTCATCCATAACTGGAAGCTCAGCACTTGTAAGAGGGGCGCCTAAATCACCTTCTACGCAACAAGCACCTTTGCACTTATCTAAATTACAAACAAAATTTTTATCTTTTATATCCTCAGATATAACTGTATTCCCTATTAATATCATGTTGTAAAATTATGGCTAATACTCTAAACTGCCTAATAAATTGAGTTAATTTCTAATATCGAGGATGTATTAAGCAATAGGTGGTTTTTATGGTTTAAACAGATACTGTAACTTATTTGGTGTAATTCCAGTTCCCATATGCTTATTTTTTGTGAATTGTATTTTGCCATAGGTTTTTAACTGCTAATAACCTGAGTATTATAAAAAAAATACGTCATGCCTGGAAAATCAAGACTTAATTTTTCTAAAAGTCTTGATTTATCCGGTAATTCATAATAATATTAATGAGATGACGGGTAATTTTCTTTTAAGAAACATATAAAAAGAAAATTATCGAAATAACGTTCTAACGAGTCTTTACCATAAATTTAAAACTCAGGTTAATAAAAAATATCTACTTTAGATGGGTAAACATTTTTAAAGAAGAGTGAGAAATACTTATATATTTCACTGGAATTACGATGCTAAGTAAGTATTTGGTTTTAAATTTGTTCTATGGATTATTTAGAAGAATTAAATTCCCCACAAAAAGAAGGTGTTGAAAATCTTGAAGGCCCCACCATGATTATTGCAGGTGCCGGTTCAGGAAAAACCAGGGTTTTAACCTATAGGATCGCGCACCTTATCAGGAGTAAAAATGTAGATCCTTTTAGCATCCTTGCATTGACCTTTACTAATAAAGCAGCAAAGGAAATGCGTGCAAGAATAGAAAAAGTAGCAGGCACAGATGCCCGAAATTTATGGATGGGTACCTTTCACTCTATTTTTGCCAGAATTCTTCGTTCGGAGGCAGATAAATTAGGTTACCCAAGCAATTTTACCATTTATGATACCGATGATTCAAAATCATTAATCAGAAATATAGTAAAAGAAAAAGGTCTTGATGATAAAGTTTATAAAACCAATGTAGTATATAGCCGTATTTCAGGGGCCAAAAATAATTTAATATCATGGCAAAACTACATTAATAATCCTCTTTATATATCGGAAGATGAGCAAGCTTTGAAGCCGAAAATGGGTGTCATTTATAAAGAATATGTGCAGCGTTGTTTTCGCTCAGGAGCCATGGACTTTGACGATTTGCTTTTTAATACTAATGTGCTCTTCAGGGATCATTTGGATGTTTTGAACAAATATCAACAACGCTTTAAATATGTAATGATAGATGAGTTTCAGGATACTAATATTTCTCAGTACCTGATTACCAAAAGATTGGCAGCTGTAAGCCAGAACATTTGTGTGGTTGGAGATGATGCACAGAGTATTTATGCATTTAGAGGCGCCAATATTCAGAATATCTTAAATTTTGAGAAAGATTACCCTGATCTACGGGTAATTAAACTGGAGCAAAATTACAGAAGTACATCAAACATTGTAAATGCCGCCAACTCAGTGATTTTAAAAAATTCCGCCCAACTACAGAAAAATGTTTGGACAGATAATGAAAATGGTGAACTTGTAAATTTAATTAAATCAACCTCAGATAATGAGGAAGGAAGGTTAGTGGCCTCTTCTATATTCGAAGACAGAAATAATAAAAAGTTAGAAAACCGTGATTTTGCTATTCTATACAGAACCAATAGCCAGTCACGTTCAATGGAAGAAGCTTTACGTAAAATGAATATTCCTTATAGAATTTTCGGAGGACTTTCATTTTACCAGAGAAAGGAGATTAAAGATTTGCTTTCTTACCTGCGATATTCTATTAACCAAAATGATGAGCAATCTTTTAGGAGAATAATTAATCTTCCAAAAAGAGGAATAGGGGCAAGTTCTGTAGATAAAATAATTGTAGCCGCATTTGAAAATGACTTAGGAATATTTGATGTTTTACAAAATATCAAGAAATATTTATCTGGACGTACCGCTAATGCTGTAGAAAATTTTGTGACCCTCATTAAAACTTTTAAGATTAAAATTGAGCGTTCAGATGCTTATGAAACCGCGGCATTTATTGCCAAACAATCAGGTTTATTAAGAGATTTATATGATGATAAAACAATTGAAGGCTTAAACAGGTACGAAAATGTACAGGAATTATTAAATGCTATCAAAGAGTTTGTGGATAATCCTGCCCAGGAAGATAAATCACTGGAAGCGTTTATTGCTGATGTAGCTTTATTAACAGACGCTGATAATGAGGACCCCACAGATACAGATTATGTGAACATGATGACTATCCATGCAGCTAAAGGGCTTGAATTTAAGCATGTGTTTGTGGTAGGCATGGAAGAAGACTTATTTCCCTCACAAATGATGCTAAATAGTCGGGCAGATTTAGAAGAGGAGAGGAGGCTGTTTTACGTGGCGCTTACACGAGCAATGGAAAAAGTGACACTTAGTTATGCATTAACTCGTTATCGCTTTGGAAGATTGAAAAGCTGTGAGCCAAGCCGGTTTATAGAAGAGATTGCAGCGGAATTTGTAAAAGTGGACAAGAAATTTAATAATCCTGAACCAATGGGCAGCTTGAATAGCGGCCAGAGCAATAGTTTCTACGCAAAAAATTTGGTAGCACAGCGCAGAGCTGAAAATAAGCAGCCACCAGGTAAAAAACTGCATACTCCATCAGCAGATTTTGCTCCTAGTGATACGAGAAAATTAGATACAGGAATGAGAGTTGAGCATCCTAAATTTGG
>JBEPWY010000210.1:0-6480 GCA_041642185.1 Marivirga sp. | reverse complement strand
AAAGCTACCGTTTACTTTAAATGCTAACTTATCGTTAAATAATGATTTGGCGTATCTTAATGAGGCTTCATACATAGGTTGGGGAGTTGACGGAGCACCCGCTTCTGTGTCGGCATCGAAATGATTCATACCCACTTTAGCAAAAGCGCTTAGACCTTGGTATTCGAAAGGAGATTTAGAATTTACTAATAAAATACCGTTAAATGCATTTGGTCCATATAATGCAGATGCTGCACCCGGAATAAATTCCACGCTTTCCACATCTAATTCAGACGGGCCATTTAAGTTACCAATAGGGAAATTTAATGCCGGAGCCTGTGTGTCCATACCATCTGTTAATTGTACAAACCTGGTGTTACCGGTTGAGTTAAAACCCCTGGCATTAATGATTTGAAAATTAATACTACTGGTAGTTACATCAACCCCTTTTAAATATTGAATACCTTTATAGTAATTATCCGCAGGAGTTTGTTGAATGGCTAACACATCCATTTTTTCTATAGATACCGGAGATTTTAATATACTTTCCTCTACTCTAGAAGCTGATACTACCACTTCCTGGCCTAAAAGAATTTCTTCTTCTAACTTAACTTTTATAGGCTGAGTATCGGTAACGGTTATTTCTTCAGTTTTATAACCGATCATACTGAATTGTAATGTAATCGGAAGCTCCATATTAAGCTTCAATTCAAATTCGCCATTATAATCAGTAGTGGTGCCCAGTACTTTGCCTTTCACCAATACATTTACACCAATTAGGGTTGCGCCATTATCGGCATCAACAACTGTCCCCTTCAACTGCGTACTTTGTGCCTGTAAATGCATGCTTATGCCTGCAAAAAGGCAAACAAATAGGCATAATTTCCTAAGTAAATTATTTTTCATATTGAATGATTTTTAAAATGATGTATGCTTATTATTAAAGATCTTAGTTTATTTGATTCTATCAATAACAATTTTAGATAATTTAATGCATAAATACCTAAAACTTAAGGATAATCTTTTATAAAATATTTTTTTTAATCAAAATGATGGTTTAAAAGAGTAAAAATAAGGTTATTTTTATTTAATCTGTATAATTTTAATCTAACCAAGCCCGATGGGAGATATTTCAAAAGGTGGCTAAATAAATTGTTAGCTCCAATATACCTCCAAGCCTTACTAGTCATTCCTAATTCCTCAATCCAACAAAGTAAAGGGTTGGGTGAAGGAATCTGTTGGCTATGGAAAGCTATTGCAACTGTCCTCAAGATTTGTGCTTCTAACTAAAAGATTGCTTCTCTCAGCTACTTAATATAATGAGTTTTATAAAATAAAATTCTCTAAAGCAGCCAAGCTCGCAATTACCAGGAGGGAGGGTGTTTTTTCTTTTAATCAATTTTAAAATTATGTAAAAACTTAAGAATCAACAAAAAACTCAATAGCTGATAATTAAATCCGTTAATCTATTGATTCCTTCTTTGCTTTCGGCTAATTTGCACTTTGTATGAATATTACCAATCCTAATGCCTTTTGGCTACTGTTTTTACTAATTATCCCTATACTGATTCATTTATTTCAGTTTAGGCGGTATAAAAAATTGAAATTCAGTAATCTGGCTTTCCTTAAAGCTATTAATCAGGAGCAAAGAAATACAAGAAGGCTTAAACATCTCTTGATTCTACTCAGCAGAATGCTCTTTATTGTCTTTTTCGTCATGTGTATTGCCAAGCCCTTTTGGCCATCGGATGCTTCCTCTCAGGAAGTGAATTTAATTGTGCTAGATAAATCGGCATCCAATTTATCCCTTGCTGAAGGCAGGCCAAATTCTGTTTTGGAGGAGAACATGAATTTAATCAACCGCTTACAGGATCAATTTCCGGAAAATGTACAAATAATTGATGAATCAGGTAACTCTGTTGAAGCGTATGATAATGTGGAAATTAATTCACGTAGTTCCGGCCTTAATCTTGCCCGCTTATTGGAAAAACAAAAAAATGCTGCAAGGGTATTACTTTTAAGTGATTTTCAAAGACAAGTGATTGATGCCAATAAAGAAATCTTTTCTGATACTAGCCGTCAGTTTCTGATCATGCCGCCCTACACAGAAAGTCCTGCTAATCTGATTTGGGATTCCGTATGGATTGCTAACAATCAAATAAGCACTTCAGCTGGAGAGTCACTTATACTCCGGGTTAACACAATAGGCCAATTTAGCCCTGTTAATATTGCTTTGGAGCAGAATAACACCTTAGTTGGAAGTAGAGAGTTGGATCAAGAAGGAGAAGGTGGCGATACAATAGGTTTTCAATTAAGAAGGGATATTAATATAAATGAACAGCAATTTGTATTTACTTCCGACGATGCAATTGTAACTTTTGACAATCAATTTTACTTTAATAAAAGAAATTCAGGTAAAATAAAAGTTATTCTGCTGGAAGAGGAAAAGAAGGATTTAAGCATACGAACAATATTTTCCGAAAACGAAATTTTCGACTTCAGATCCGAAAATATCAATAACTACTCTTTTCAAAATCTGGATGATTTTGATGTGGCAATTGTAAAAATGGGAATGAATTTCAATTCCTTTAAAGCAGATGCACTACAAGCTTATGCAGATATGGGCAAAACACTAGTGCTGATACCAGAAGTGGATTTCACGGCTACTAAATTATTAAGCCGTTTCGGATTAAACAATGTTAATAAAGTTTCATCCTCAGATCAAAAAATAAAACTACGAAATCCTGATATCCAAAATCCATTTTTTAAAAATATCTTTAAAAAGCAGGAAAAAAATATGGATATGCCGCAGTCGCAATTAATGTTGAACTGGAAATCCGGGCAACCTTTACTTTCATTCATTAATGGGTATCCTTTTCTCAGCAGGACCGGAATAGCTGAAAATATTTATACTTTTGCTTCTCCATTGAGTTTAGAAGTTTCGAATTTTAGCCGTCATGGTTTATTTTTACCGGTATTCTATAAGATTGCCTTTTCTGGTAAATCAGAAAATAAAGTGGATTATCATTTTCTTGATCAGGATGTGATCACTTTCAAAAATGATGGAATACCTACCGCTACCGTATTAAAGTTACAAAAGGATAATCAGCAAATTATACCCGATCAGCGCTTACAAGCCGGTAAAATCAGTTTGATTTTACCGGAAGAGGAGATTACAGCAGGCTTTTACGAATTAAGAGATGCTAAAACAGATTCTTTATATACTTATATGGCCTTTAATTACCCAAAAGAGGAAAGCAAAAATAGCTTTTATAATTCTTCTGAACTGGAGAAGCTTTTTTCTGCCTCAAATAATGTGAAGGTATTAGAAAATTTTGATGTTTCTACCCTCGAAAGCTATCTTTTGAAAAGCAAAAACGGTTTTCCTTTGTGGAAATACTTCTTAATATTAGCTTTGTTGAGTTTATTAGCTGAAGTATTAATTATTCGCTTGATTAAATAATATGCGCACCTACTTAAAGGATGTTAAAATAATTGCTCCTGACACACCGCTACACCAAAAATCGGTTAGCCTGTTGCTTGAAAATGGACGAATTGCCGAAATTGATCCCAAAGAAGTGGGCGAAGTGGATGTTCAGATAGAAAAGAAGGGCCTGATGGCTTCTCTTTCATGGTTTGATATGCGCGTTTTCAGTGGAGAACCCGGGGAAGAATTCAGGGAAGATTTGGAGAGTTTGTCCAATGTATTGCTGGCGGGTGGTTTTGGAGGGGCCTTATTGATGCCTAATACAAAGCCTGTACTACAGAATAGAAGTGATTTTTCTTCTGTTATTGCTAAGAATCAAGGTAAAGCGGTAAAAATACACCCGGCTTCAGCTGTCACCATTAATTGTGAAGGTGATAATCTAAATGAAATGCTCGATGCACATCATGCAGGCGTTCCGGCCTTTACTGATGGACAACAGCCTATCTGGAACAGTGACATTTTAGTAAAATCACTTCAGTACCTTCAAAAATTCGATGGTTTACTGATGAATTTTCCTCAGGATAAGAATTTGGCTATGTTTGGCCAAATGAGCGAGGGAATAGTAAGCACAGGCTTAGGCTTAAAAGGCATTCCACATCTTGCTGAAGAACTAATGATCCAAAGAGACTTAGAGCTGTTAAAATATGCGGAAGGAAAAATCCATTTCTCATGCCTGAGCAGTGCTAAAAGCGTGGAACTGATCAGAGGTGCCAAAGCTGAAGGCTTAAATGTGACTTGTGATGTAAATATCCATCATTTAATACTGGATGATACGCATTTGGAAAGCTTTGATGCAAATTATAAAGTATCTCCACCACTCCGAACGCAAAAAGACATTGCGGCCTTAATTGAAGGCGTTAATGACGGTACAATAGATGTGATTGTTTCTGCCCATCAGCCATATGATCAGGACCATAAGAAACTTGAATTCGATTATGCCGCTTTCGGTATTATGGGAAGCCAGATTGTATTCCCTTTATATCAACAATTTTTAAAAGATAAGATAGCATTAGAAACTTTTATCAATTGTATAGCTGCAAATCCGAGAAAGATACTGAAAATTGAAGTTTCTTCAATAGAAAAGGGTAATCCTGCTGATTTAACTCTCTTCACAACGGATGAGGAGTGGACATTTGATGACCAAAGCAATCAATCAAAAAGCGACAATAGTCCTTTTTATAATACCACATTTAAAGCAAAAGCATTGGCTGTGTTTCATCAGGGTCAGGCATATATCGACCCTAAAATTTACTCTGCATAATTTATGAGCTTGTTAACAAAAACACCTATTCGCTACAGCTTAATAGCTATAATTTTTGTGATATTGATGTTCTTCCTGATCATCTTGTTGGATAAAAATCCTGTTATTTATATCAGCAATATTGTTTTTCTGGGTCCTTTACTAGGCGCCTTTTTATTTTTAAGTGTTAAGTCCTTTAAGGATACCAACATTGGTGGATTACGTTTTTGGCAAGGTTTCTCTGTAGGTTTAATCTATATCGTTTCATTTGCATCTTTATATATGCTTTTGTTGTTCTTATATTCCAATTTTGGTAGTCAATCCTACTTTGATGAGTATAGACAGATAAGTGTGGATAGAGTTGAGTTGCAAAAAGAATTAATTCTAGATAGCTATAATGAACAAGCGTATAATGATGCTTTGGAAACAGCGTCTAGTGAAAGTAACCTCTCTATTATATTAAGATTGGTAAGAAACTGTATTATAATCGGAATTATTTTATTGCCAATACCTGCTTTGTTTATGAGAACTCCTGATACGCAACAACCTAAAAAACAATAAGTATGGCATATTCTATTAGTGTTGTTATTCCGGTTTTTAACGAAGACGAATCCTTGCGCGAACTGAACGATTGGATTCAGCGAGTGATGAAAGAACACCCTTCCTTAACTTACGAGGTGATTATGATTGATGATGGCAGCATGGATGATTCGTGGGAGGTAATTTCAGAATTAGCAGCTAAGAATAGAACAGTAAAAGGCATTAAATTCTCAAGAAATTACGGAAAATCTGCCGCCTTGCACACAGGTTTTAATGCTGCACAAGGAGATGTGGTAATTACCATGGATGCTGATATGCAGGATAGCCCCGATGAAATTCCTGCTTTGTATAATAAAGTAATTAATGAAAATTTTGATATCGTTTCCGGATGGAAAAAGAAACGTTACGACCCTATAAGTAAAACTATCCCTTCTAAATTCTTCAATCTTGTCACCAGGAAAATATCAGGCATTAAGCTGCATGATTTTAATTGCGGATTAAAAGCTTATAAAAAGAAGGTGGTTAAAAATATTGAAGTCTACGGTGAAATGCATCGTTACATACCCGTAATAGCTAAGTGGAACGGCTTTAGAAAAATTGGTGAAAAAGAAGTAGAGCACAGGGCCAGGAAATACGGTGAAACCAAATATGGTTTGGAGAGATTCCTTTATGGATTTCTGGACCTTCTATCTATTACTTTTGTGTCCAAATTCAAGAAAAGCCCTATGCATTTCTTTGGCTCGCTGGGTACGCTTTCCTTTATTTTCGGTTTTTTTGTAACCATTTATATCATTGGTAAAAAATTCTATGAAATCAGTAATAATATGGTGGCTCGTGAAATTACTGATCAGCCCTTGTTTTTTCTGGCATTGGTAGCGTTAATAGTCGGCGTTCAACTGTTCCTGGCTGGCTTTATTGGAGAAATGATTACCATGAATTCCCCCCGTAAAACAGAATATATAGTAGAGGAAGAAAAAGGCTTTTAATGAAGTTTTATTCAGTAATCATTCCCGTTTATAATCGTCCTGAAGAAATAAAAGAACTTTTGGAGAGCCTTACCTTACAAACTTATAAGGATTTTGAGGTGCTGGTAGTGGAAGATGGGTCTGACAAGAAATGTAAAGATATTTGTTTTGCTTTTGCCGGTCAGCTGGATATAAAATATTTCTATAAAGAAAATACCGGGCAGGGCTTTAGCCGTAATTACGGATTTGAAAGAGCAAATGGAGATTAT
>JBEPWY010000209.1:0-6503 GCA_041642185.1 Marivirga sp. | reverse complement strand
GGATAAATAAGAAATTCAGATAATTTGGTTTGATATTTTTACTGACTTTTAGGTGGAGCACATTCTATAAGCTTATCAAATAAGCTAGTTTTTTTTATATAATTATTATTACCTGGCAATATTCTCTCTCCCTCAATTTCAATCAGTCCGAAATAATCTAAGAATCTGTCAAAGGTTCGAAGGGAATAACATCTGTTAGTGTAAGCTTCCAAGCTGGTATAATCAGGTTCCACCAATGTGAGTAAATTTGGAAAAGCCTTGAAATATTTATTGGCATAAAATGAATCCAATTGCTTTTCATTACCAAATTTTGATAAAAGTACCAATGAAAAACCATAGCCTAGCTGCCCAATTTGGTTTTCTCCGTATCCATCATAATATGCCCAATTAAATTTTGTAGTAAAGGTCAAAAGAATTAAACGCAATAATTCATGGTCATCTGAAAGAATCTTTTTTGAGGACTTGGTTAAACTCAGCTTTCCCTTTCGCTTTTTTGCCAAACCTGACAATTCAATCAATATTCTTGTCAGGTTAATGGATATAGAATCTGTTTCTTTATATAATTTTGAGATTTCCTTTTCAATAGCTTCGTCTTTAATAAAACCTTGCTCATAAAGATCTGCTACAACTTTTACTGGCAGGAATCCTTTTTTTGTAAGCTGAATCGCTCCTGCTCTATCAATAAGATTAGCAAGGTATTTAATCTGCTGAACCAGCGAGATTCTTTTATAATCTGAATCAGACAGTTTTTGCAACTTAAGCGGACTATCGGGGCTAAAGGTTAAATGTAAGATTTGATGCATTTCAGAAGGTGAATAACCTTCAAAATCAGCTTTCCCAGTATTATTCTGTTCATGCATCAATTTTTCAAGTTGTTTGTTTATTTCTTCTAAGTCCATTTAATTATAATCATGAAGTTTTACCCACTGAATAGCAGAGCTTAAGACTAAAATATTTTACTTATTTTTAAAAATAATAACTATAACTTTTAGAACAAAAAACACGCCTTTTTATTACATCCAAATGTAGGTATAATACCTGAAATTAGTTGCTCAATTTCATTTCTGCTAATCATCATTTCTTTTATCTTTTGCCAATGTCACAACAATTACAGTTATACTGCCTTTTTATATTCTGCTGATTCAACTAATTTGCTTCTCAATGGCTGCCAATCTTTTTTCCATATCTAATAATCGTTTTTCAAGGGGCGAAAGCGATGAAATTGGGTGGTATATTCCTGTTACTTTAATAGTTTCAACAATATTTTTAATGGCAATTTCCTGCTCCCCCAAAAGGATTCCATCAGGCTTTATAGCTTTTATTTCACCTATCACTGAATGATTTTTTTGCCTTAGAATAAAGAAATCACCAATGAAGGGTTTTGCATTTAATCCAAAGGCAATTTCATTATTTTTCAAATAAATATTTGGCTTCAGATCTTCACCTTTTACGATGACCACATTTTCAGGGAAAATTCCACTCAATATACCTGCTGATGGATGAGTAGTATCAGTCTTTTTAGCATTCTGAACAATATCAGGCAAACTGAAACCGCTCAATTGATTAACAGTTACATTTTGCTTTAATAAAACATCCACTGTCAGCTGAAATATATCGGCTGTTTTAATGATCGTTTCAATTTTAGGCTCCGCCCTTCCTTCTTCATAGGAACTAATCACTCCTCTGCTTACATCTATCATATCTGCCAATTGTGATTGAGTTAATCCTCTTACACTGCGTATTTTTTTTATATTCTCGCCGTATTTTGACATATTTTAATATTAAAGATGAAAATTTATTGCAAATAATATTATCATTTAATGCAAATAATATTTGCAAATATAAAATTTTTAATTAATATTGTGCTATTGGTTACCCACCAATATTGTTTTTTATTCATTATTTAATAAAATCATGGAACCACATTTTAAGAAAGTTAAAGAATTTGTATTGGAGCTTGGCTCTGTTATTCTCTATGAAAACGAAGCAGATAATTTGCTGGTGGTGGAAAATGAAGATATTGGAGTAAAAAACATGGTGATTGGTGTCGCTTCTCCCATTTTAATTATTGAACAATATCTGTTTGATGTAAAAGATGAAGCAACCATCTACAGACAACTGCTGATTAAAAACCGTGACATTGTACACGGTGCTTTTGTATTGGATGAAACAGGGACTAAAGTAATTTTCAGAAACACCTTACAGGTAGAAACTTTAGACCTTAAAGAACTGGAAAGCACCATCAATTCATTAGGCTTATTGTTATCGGAATTTTCCAATGAAATAGTATCATTTTCAAAATTTTAAACCCAAAAAACCATGAACGTTTTAAGAAGATTATTTAAAATCGGCCAGGCTGAAACAAACTCAGCGGTAGATAAATTAGAAGACCCTATCAAAATGGTAGAGCAGGGGCTGCGTGATATGCGTGAAAATCAGGATTCGGCCATGAAGTCGCTTGCGGAAGTAAAAGCAATGCACATTAGAAGAGCCAGAGAACTAAGTGAAGCTACGAGCACAGAAGAAGACCTACAGAACAAATCAGTATTGTTGCTTAAAAAAGCTCAACAAGGTGATATTGACAGTATGGAGGCCGATAATTTTGTAAAAGAAAATTTAAAGCGGAAAGCCCAGATTGGTAAAGATATTTTCATCATTAAAGAAGATGTAGCTACTCTGGAAAAGCAGGTAGCTGCACTGGAAAAGAATGTCAACAGCATTAAGGCTGGAATTCAGCAATGGGAAAATGAATTAAGTACGCTTAAAGCCCGCGTAAAAGTGAGCAGTGCTACCAAAAAGATCAATAAACAAATGACTGGCATGGACAGCAATAGTGTGGTATCTATGTTAGAAAGAATGAAAGACAAGGTAATGCAGGATGAAGCCATGGCTCAGGCATATGGAGAAATGGCTAATGCCAATGAATCTCATGAAGAAAAAATGAATAAAGCCCTGGATGATATGTCTGTGGAAGATGAATTGGCTAAAATGAAAAAGCAAATGGGCATATGATAATGGCTGCTCAGAATTTTTTGGTCTGAGCACAACTATTCTTTTATCCTCAAAACCAGCTGTAATTTCAATCACAATTATAATTATGGAAAATTTAATCAATATTTCTTTTGCTCCTGCTAATTTCATTTTGACCCTATTAGGGATAATAATGGTGTTTTATTGGGCCCTTATTATTTTTACAGGGATTGATCTGGATTTTGCAGATGCAGAAGGCAGCGTGGAAGCTGCAGATGCAGATGCCTCAGCAAATGGTTTTTGGAATTCTTTCTTTGCCTTTTTCTATATAGGAGAACTTCCGGTAATGTTTATCATCACCATTGTAGTTTTTACTATGTGGTTGTTCAATGTAAACCTTACGGCTATACTGGGAATTTCAGATAATATTTTCGGCTTTCTGCTTTATATACCAGGATTGATTGTAGCCATGCTGGTAACTAAAATAGTTGCCAGACCATTTATAAAACTATATGCTCAATTTAACCATAAAGGTGAAGTAGCTATAGATTTTATAGGCAAAACAGGCAAGGTGCTCTCCCCTCTCGGCATTGATAAAATAGGGCAAATCGAAATTCAAATAAACAGTGATATTATTAAAGTATATGCTAAATCAATAGATGATCAATTGGTCAACTATGAAGAAACGGTAATTATACTGGAAGAATCCGCAGACAAGAAATATTTTCTTGCTCAAAAATACCAACTATAAATAAAATTTAAACTTATGATGGAATCATTTTACGTAGTAGCCACATTGATAGTCTTTGTCCTTTTAGGGCTGGGCATCTGGCTTATTTCAATGTACAAAAAAGTAAGCCAGGGACGCGTATTAGTACGTACAGGCCAGGGCGGAGTAAAAATATTCTTTAATGCCGGAATGGTAATACCTATTTTGCATAAAGAGGAAATTATGGATATTTCCGTAAGGAAACTGGAGATCTCCAGAATGACCAAAGATGGTTTGATCTGTAAAGACAATATGCGTGCCGATATAAAAGTGGCATTCTTCGTTCGTGTGAACAAATCTGTTCAGGATATTGTAAATGTTGCCCAAACCATTGGTTGCGAAAGAGCGTCAGATCATGAAACCCTTGAAAGCCTTTTTGAAGCGAAATTTTCTGAAGCACTAAAAAGTGTGGGTAAGAAATTTGAATTTATTGAGCTTTATGAAGCCAGAAGAGAATTCAGAAATGAAATCATTGACATTATCGGTACAGATTTAAATGGTTATGTATTAGATGACTGCGCCATTGATTACCTGGAGCAAACAAAGGTAGAAAACCTTGATTCAGACAACATTTTAGATGCCGAGGGTATTAAAAAGATTACAGAATTAACTGCAGCCCAAAAAATTAAATCGAATTTAATTCGCAGAGACGAAGAAAAAACGATTAAAAAGCAGGATGTAGAAGCACGTGAGGCTATTCTGGAACTTGAGAAACAACTGAAGGAGAAGGAAGAATCGCAGCGCAGAGAAATTGAAACCATTGTTGCAAGAGAGCAGGCTGAAATAGATAAGGTTGGTTCTGAAGAAAGGCTTAAGTCTGAAGAAGTAAGGATCCGCACCGAAGAGCAACTTGAAATCCAGCAGGAAAATAGGTTACGACAGGTAATTATTGCTTCTAAAAATAAGGAGAGAGCTGAGGCTGTAGAAACTGAAAGAGTACAAAAAGACCGTGATATTGAAGCTACTGAAAGAGAAAGAGTAGTGGCACTGGCTCAAATTGAAAAAGAAAAAGCGGTAGAAATAGAGAAAAGAAATATCCAGGACGCTATCCGTGAAAGAGTGGTAATGGAAAAAACTGTTGTAGAAGAGCAGGAGAAAATTAAGGATGTGGTTGCTCTTAAAGAAGCCAACAGATTAAAAGATGTTGCACTCATTAACGCCAATAAAGAGGCTGAGCAAGGCTTAATTGAAGATGTAATGGCTGCTGAATCAAGAGAGAAAGCTGCTAAATTTGATGCGCAAAAAGTAATTATTGAAGCAGGTGCCAAAAAAGATGCTGCCGATATGGAAGCTGATGCAAGGAAAATTATTGCTGAAGCAAAAGCCAAGGAAGAAGCAACTGTTGGTATGTCCGAAGCACAGGTAATGCATGCCAAGGCAGATGCCATGGAGCGCCAGGGAACTGTAGATGCCATTGTTATTGAAAAAATAGCGGAAGCCAAACGTAAGGAAGGACTTGCAGAAGCTAATGTGATCCAGGAAAAAGCCATTGCAGAAGCAAAGGGAATCCAGGAAAAAGCAGGCGCTATGAAGCAATTGAATGATGCAGGCAAAGAGCATGAAGAATTCAGATTGAAACTTCAAAAGGAGAAGGATGTACAATTAGCAGAAATTCATATCCAGAAAGATATAGCAGATGCGCAGGCTAAAGTATTGGCAGAAGCATTTAAAACTGCTAAAATTGATATAGTGGGTGGTGATAATACCTTCTTCGATAACCTCATCAAACAAGTATCAACCGGTAAGGGAATTGATAAAATGGTAGAAAATTCTCATACGATCACTCATTTCAAAGATGCTTTATTGGGAGGCAACGGAGACGGACAAACTCCTGACCTGATCGAAAGAGTGAAGGGAATGGCCTTGAAATATGGTGTTACTGCAGCAGATGTTAAAAATTTATCAATTGCGACCCTTATTGCCCGCGTGCAATTAAAAGCAACCGATGAGGATAAAAATTTCCTTTCCGGCCTTACAAATTTTGTAAGCGGAATGGGAATGGATAACAAAAAGTTAAATTAAACCATATCTCATTAATGCAATCTATCAGCAACCCGGCTCAGAATCTGCCTGAAAACTGATAAAAGGAAAAATTCATTTGAGCCCGGCTACGTTCAGCCGGGCTTAATAATGAATTTGAGAAAAGCATATCACATACCGAATATTTTCCCATTTAAAAAAAAGCAATTCGACTGAAATGGATAATAAAATTGAAAGAGGCACCTACGAGATTATTCAGAACCGTTTGCAACAGCAAAGGGAGCATCTTATCGAGCGACTACAAAAGCTGAACAAAGAACGTCAGAATATTTTTGGGGCGGTGGATTTTAAGCTTTTGTCCAATGTGCGCATCAAAACTGACCATAACTGCCTTGCCAGGGATATTATCTCCATAGGTGAAATTTGTTTGTTCGGCTATAATGTACGCCTGGGACTGAAATCTATACTGGAACCAGACGATGTATTCAGTGCCTTTCATTTCAAAAATGATGAGTTTCATCCTCTTTCTCTGGATATTATTAAAGATGAAACCTTCTCAACTGAACTTCAGAACCTTTATAAATTCTATAGAAACACCCAATTCTCCCGATTTTATAAAAAAGGAAGCTTTTTATACATGATTTTTCAGCTTTCTGAAAGCCCTACGGATATAAAAGCTTTTAAATGGCTGATAGAAGATGAAAAATTAACCTATGTAGATTCCAGAAGTGCCACTGAAGTAGATTTTCCCAAGCAACATGAGTTCCAATGGACTAAAGCAACG
>JBEPWY010000208.1:0-6531 GCA_041642185.1 Marivirga sp. | reverse complement strand
AATAGCTGTAGCCATTTAATGACTGACTATTACCCATTTCCCCGTATTCAATATTCTGTTTGTCCAGGAATGTTTTCAATGCTTCTATATCAGCATTTTTTTCTTCAGACCATTTTATCACATAAGCTTTATTAGGGTCAGCAGGATTGTTATTGTTTTTATCAAAATAGGATGTAAAGTTGCTATTCAGACGTTCGGAGTTTTTAGAAGCCACTTCCACCGTACTCATTCCTGTAGTGTAATGATGTAAAATCCGGTCTTTCAAAGTAAGGGTGTCTCCAAACTCAGTAAGCACGCCTAATCCGCCCATTCCGCCACCAGCTTGTTCATAAGTCATGCCAATGGCACCGTTAAAGGTAGGGTAGGTATCACCATAGCTTGGGTAGAATAAATCAAATCTCTCACGGGTAAAGTAAAGCCAGTTATTTTTATCGAAGTACTTTGCATGATTTTGACCGATTTCAGTTTGAAATTTACGTTGCCACGGAGTAATTACCTCGTGTATAGGCTCAGCTGCGGGGGCAAAATAATAGGGATTGTCTACATATTGCTCATGGAAATCTACATGAATATGGGGCATCCATTCATGATAAGCTTTTATTCGGGCTTCTGATTCTATCTGTGTCTGCCATGCCCAGTCTCTGTTAAGATCAAAAAGGTAATGGTTAGGTCTTCCGCCAGGCCAAACTTCTCTATGTTCCACGGCATCACGGGAAGGGTCGAAGTTTTTTGAACCATATTGCCAGTAGTAATTAGCGTATCTGTCTCTTCCGTCAGGGTTTACACAAGGATCGAGTATAACCACTGTGTTTTGTAGCCAATCTTCACTTTCCATTTCCCCTGTTAATAAGGAATAGGCTGTTTTCATAGAGGCTTCTGTAGAGGAAGATTCATTTCCGTGAATATTATAACTCATCCAAACAATGCTTTTATTGTTAGTTATAGCATTTCCGGACATTAATCCAGTAGTTTTTAACTGGTTGGTTCGAATTGTTTCTAGTTGATTCATATTATCTTTTGAGGAGATCACTACATAATAGAGTGGCCTGTTTTCATAGGTGTCTCCATATTTTTGCATGAGTAATTGCTCTGAATTGTCAGCTAAATGTTTGAAATAATCTACCACCTGATGATGGCGTGTAAAATTATCACCTAATTCATAGCCTAAAAATTCGGCAGGGGATTGGATTTTTTGTGAGAATGCAAAAAATGTGCTTAGAAGAAGAAATAATAAAATGAGCTGTTTTTTCATAAGTAACTGTATTAGATAATAAATACGGTAATTAAACTCAAGTTGGCAAGCTTAGTTTATTCGAACGGTAAAATCTTTAGATAAAAAAAAGAGCCAATCTTTCGAATGGCTCTTTACAGAAGCTGGCTTTTATTATTAAACTTTAATTCCCTCTACTTGAACGACTGCTAGTGTTTTTCTCTGAAGATCTGGAATTTCTACTGCTGCTTCTTGATACAGTCCCTGAGCTTCTTCCAGATCCTGAACTACTGGTTGATCTGGTAACAGATTGACCAGAACTTTTATTTACTCTTCCCGAGCTTTTTGTTGCGCTAGAGTTTCTGCTGTTATTAGAACTTCTAACAGTTCTTGTTGCAGGAGCCGAACGATTTTCTGAACTATTTCTAGTGTTAGCATACGAACCAGCCTGAGTATTTCTGCTATTACTATTTGAACGTGAAGAACTAACTGATCTGTTTTCATTTCTTGAAGTGTTAGCATTAACAGATCTTGTGCTACCGGAAGAACGGCTATCACTAATTCTTCCTTCTTGCCTTCCAGTTCTTGAGTTATTAGCCGTTAAACTTCTGGCTGATGAACGATTTCTGTTGTTGTCAGCATTTCTCACATGCTCCGGCCTATTGTTTCGGGCATTGTTAACCACACTTCTGTTACTTGCTGCCCTGCCCGATCTGTTATTATTGGCATAACTCACGCTATAAGCCCTTACCGGCTGCCTCATATGCTGCGGTTGCGGTCGGTACACATAATGATTATGTCCTCCATGATAATAGTAATTGTTTACTACTCTGTGACTATTAAAATAAGTGTTATGATAACCGCAATGTCCTGAGCAATAGTGGTTATATAAAGGATAATCCACATAATGTTGGATTCTTAAAATATTTGAATATCTCCCGAATTGCAATTCTGTGAAGAAACCATCTAATTCCAACAGCACATTATAATAAACCCTTCTTCCACGAACTACTCTGTCTACGTGCACCCAATTATGATATGGGTAATAATCGTAAATTTCATATTCAATTGCCGCAGGTACATTCCATGCGTGTGTAGTTCCAAAAGAAGCAACAATGTGAAAATTCTGAGCTGATGCTTTAGGCTGGTTAAATGCAAACAATGCTACCAGCAAGCTGAACGAAAGTAAAATTGGCTTCTTCATGACTTTTATTGTTTGATGTTATCATGCTACTTTCAAGATTGATGCCAGAAAATGTAAAGGATATATAATATATTTGTTTTTCAGCTAAAATATTGATGCGTAAAGTGATGGAATTGAGTTGTTTAAGGTTGTTTTTTTAAGAGGAAAAAAAATATTAGCTTCTTTTTTAATTTGCCTTCAAACTCAAATAATTATAGAAGAATTGAGTTAAAGCATAGCTAATTGTATTTTTAATCGTCAATAGAATAGGCTGTTCGGGTAATAATACTTCTTCCTAAAGTAATTTCATCAGCATACTCCAGTTCACCGCCAATAGGAATGCCCCTGGCAATAGTGCTGGTTTTTATTCCGAAAGGTTTCACTTTTTTAGTGATATAGAAAGCTGTGGTATCGCCCTCCATAGTAGGGCAGAGTCCTAAAATAATTTCTTTTACTTCCGATTCCGGCTTAGAAATCCTGCTGATCAAGCTATCAATTGTCAGATCATCCGGACCGATACCTTCAATAGGAGAAATAATGCCTCCTAAAACATGATAGAGCCCGCTATACTGGGAAGTATTTTCAATGGCCAATACATCTCTGGTGTCTTCAACCAAACAAATTATTGATTGATCTCTTGAAGCATTACTACAAATATTGCAGATATCGTCATCTGAAATATTATGACATTCTTTACAGTATTTGATATTCAATCTCATATCTACCAAAGCTTTTGATAAATCCTGAGTAAAATCTTCATCCTGTTTAAGCAAATGTAATACAAGTCTTAAAGCTGTTTTTTGACCTATCCCAGGTAACTTAGAAAAATTGGCTACCGCAGATTCAATGAGTTTAGAGGAAAATTCCATATTATTCAATCTCGGCATTTATGCCGGCATCTACAATTGCTTGTCTGAAGGGGATTAATTCTAGAAACGAACCTTTTTTAACTGCACATTTACCTTTATAGTGAACAAGTAAGGTGCATTGTTCTGCTTGTTCGGGAGTATGTTTGCAAATTCTGACTAGTGTATTAATTACATGTTCAAAAGTATTTACTTCGTCATTATAAACAATCAAATCATTAATCTCCTCATCCGAAATAGTTTCTACTAATTGCTCTTTTTGACTTTCCTGATTTTGATATTGTGACATAATAAAAGTTGTCTTAATTCTATTTAACCTATTTTTTGAAGCATTGTTATAATTTAACTGATGGTTCATTACGCAAAAATACGAAAAATTAACCAACTTCGGATTTAGAAATAGAGAAACCCTATGAATCCACTGTTGGTAATTACTATAATATCATCATATTTTATTTTGTTGATGGTAATATCCCACTTTACATCTAAGAGTGATGATAACCTGACGTTTTTTACCGCCAACAGACAATCACCCTGGTACTTGGTTGCTTTTGGAATGATCGGGGCTTCCTTATCCGGTGTAACTTTTATTAGTATTCCAGGTGTAGTGGGTACAACCGCTTTTTCCTATTTTCAGGTAGTTTTAGGCTACCTTGTTGGTTATTTTGTAATTGCCACAGTATTATTACCGCTTTACTATCGCTTAAACCTTATTAGTATTTACACCTACCTGCAGAAAAGGTTCGGAAACGTTTCCTATAAAACAGGAGCATTCTTCTTTTTGCTATCTCGTGTAGTGGGTTCTTCTTTTCGTCTATTTTTGGTAGCCGGTGTATTACAAATTGCTATTTTTGATGCCTATGATTGGCCGTTTTCTGTTACGGTAGCTGTTACCATTGCTTTAATTTGGCTTTACACCTTCCGTGGAGGTATTAAAACCATTGTATGGACTGATACTTTACAAACTTTATTTATGATTTCTGCAGTAGTGATCAGTATCTATCTTATGAAGGAAGATTTAGATATGAGCTGGATCTCATTAACCGAAAGTGTTTCTTCTTCAAAATATTCAAATATTTTTGTTTGGGATTGGCAGAGTGGCCAAAATTTCTTTAAACAATTTATTAGTGGTGCTTTTATAGCCATAGTAATGACTGGGCTGGATCAGGATATGATGCAAAAAAACCTGACCTGTCGCTCCTTAGGAGATGCACAAAAGAATATGTTCTGGTTTTGTATTGTATTAGTAATTGTAAACTTCCTTTTCCTGAGCATGGGAGCTTTGCTTTATATTTATGCAGAGCAGATGCAGATTGCTATACCTGAAAGAAGCGACGATTTATATCCAATGTTGGCATTAGGGCATTTTCCGGCTATTGCAGGAGTGGTATTTCTGTTAGGAATAGTGGCAGCAGCTTATTCAAGTGCTGATTCAGCTCTGACAGCCCTTACTACTTCCTTTTGTGTAGATTTTTTAGGGTTAGGACAAGATGATAAACCTATTTCTAAAAAAGTAAGGATAAGAGTGCACCTTGCTTTTTCATTAATTCTTTTTCTGGTAATACTCGCATTTAAAGCCATTAATGATGATAGTGTAATAACAGCAGTATTTAAAGCCGCAGGCTATACTTACGGCCCAATATTAGGACTATTCACCTTTGGATTGGTGACCAATTATTCACTCAGGGATAAATTAGTACCGATTGTGTGTTTTCTGGCCCCTATATTATCTTATATTATTAATGCTAATTCAGAAGCCTGGTTTGGAGGTTATAGGTTTGGCTTTGAGATATTAGTGGTAAATGGTTTGCTTACTTTCATAGGTCTGTTTTTATTGAAAGTAAAGAATGAAAATTACAGGGCATTATAAACCCAACTCTTCATTAGGATCCCAAAAAATTTTTTTAAAATCCTGAACTTGATCCTTTTTTACTTTAATGCCCTCTGCCTCCAAACTTTGCTGCATGGTGTCAGGGGTTTCAAAATGCATTTTTCCAGTGAGTAATCCATTTCTGTTTACTACCCTGTGTGCTGGTACATCGGGCATTGTATGTGAACTGTTCATTGCGTAACCAACAATTCTTGCGCTTTTTCCCGCTCCCAGATATTTGGCAATACTACCATATGAAGTCACTCTTCCAAAAGGAATTAAGCGAGCAACCTGATAAACCTGATCGAAAAAGTTATTGTTTTTGTTCATACTTTATGTTGAGTGCTTTTCGTTTCCTATTTTTGTATGTTAATATGGCTAAATTACTATTTATTTTTCTATCCGGTTTTCTTTATTTCTCTGTAGTCTCTCAAGTGCAGGCAAAAAACAAGTTACCGGCGGACTCAGCTCATAAAATTTTCTCTGTCAATCAAAAAAAAGGATTGAAGGACGATAAAGGTAGAATTCTTTTACCTGCAATTTATGACGAACTAGGCTGGTCCGATAAAAAATCTCGAGATGGTATTAATTATTTAGGTTATAAAAAAGATAATCTTTGGGGCTTATTTGATGCTGATTTTAATCAGGTGGTTCCCGCGAAGTATGCTGATCTTTACCCTATAAACGATGAATTGTTTATAGCAGGTATAAAAGGTAAGTACTCCGGCACTAATTTCTATGGTGTTATTGATAAAGAAGGTAAAGTGGAATTAGACTTTACCTACCGAAATTTATTACCCGCCGGAGAATTTATAATCGGGGCTTCTAAAATATCAAATAAAATTTATTTTGGCATGTTGAATTTGTCAGGGAAAGAGATACTACCATTTCAGTATTTCCAACTGAGGCATTTGGGAAGCAATAAATTTGAGTTGATTGAAGAATCAGGAATGAAATCTTTAATCTTTATTGATAAAAATCCGGTTGTTATTTATGATGATTTAGACAGTATATCTGATTTTAAAGATGGTGTAGCGGTTTTATTTAAAAATGGAAAACAAGGTTTAATAGGAGAAAATGGTAAAATGCTGTTGCCAATAAATTATAAGAACATAGAGTGGAATGGTGGAAAGAAAATTTTGGTGACTACCTTAAATAAATGGCAAATTTTAAATGATCAAGCTAAAGTAAAAGGTAAGCATTTGGCAGATTCTATTTACTTTCTAAACGATTCTTTACTGATTAAAAACACCTCAGGATTTTCTGAAATCTATCATACGGAGAAGAACGAAATATTAAGTTCCCTGAAAGGTGAGTTTGCCGGAGTTTTTGGTGATTATTTTCTCCTTAAAAAAAATAATATTGTTAAATTAATTTCCTCGGATACAGCTCGTGCTGACAT
>JBEPWY010000207.1:0-6552 GCA_041642185.1 Marivirga sp. | reverse complement strand
TCTTTCTCAGATATCTGCTGATACATTACACCGGCCTTTCTAATATTATTCGGCCTTGTTAACGCTCATGTAAATTTAGCCCAAAATGGTTACTTAAAAATGAACAACTCCGGTAGGCAAATAGATAGCAGCATTTACACATAATTCTAACATTAGTTCAGACACAAAACACAGTGTCTTATGAATTTAAAAAGGATTTAATAATGATTAAATTGAATAAATTTATTCAAGAAATTAAATCATTTAAAAAAGCGGCTCTAGACAGAGCTAAAGAATTTGATATTACTAATATATTACCCTTATATGAAAGATTTTATGAAAAAATAATAAGCAAGCAAGAGCATGTTTATCAACCAAATATAAAAAATACTGACATAAGTCAGGATTAAATTTTCCAAGAGCACCCAACCCTAATATTTGTTTTGTCGTTGATTTAAATTGATTCAACGTAATCGCATACTTATAAGGTAATGGGAAAAACACACGATTATAAAGTAAACGCCACAGGAACTAAAAAACTATTTGATAATCCGGTTTTAGAAAAATTGACCAGAAGTCACTTTTCTATTCCACTGAGTATTTTAACTGCTATATCAGTATTCTTGAGTTACTGGGCTATGGCAAAAATTGAATTCTCCATCACATCATTTATAACTCTTTTTATCATAGGTTTTTGCAGTTGGACCTTAGGTGAGTACTTTATTCACCGCTACGTGTTCCATATGAAGGATGATAAAAATTGGAAAAAATGGATTCAATATACTTTTCATGGGGTTCACCACGAATACCCGAAAGACAAAGATAGAATAGTAATGCCTCCAGCTGGAGCAATTATAATTGGCTCTTTAATTTTTGGAGTAGCATGGCTTTTAATGCAAAAATATGCTTTCGCCTTTGTCCCAGGATTTTTAATAGGTTATGTTACGTATGCATTTGTTCATTATGCTATTCATGCTTACCAACCACCAAATAATTTTTTGAAATGGTTATGGATATATCATAGCGTACATCATTATAAACACCCAGATAAATACTTTGGTGTATCTTCACCTGTCTGGGATTTTGTATTTAAAACAACACCTAAAAAAAAGAATGATTAAACTTATAATTAAACCTAAAACATGAACAAAGTCAGCGTTTTAGGTTGCGGTTGGTTAGGATTACCACTAGCTGAAAAATTAATAAAAGAAGGTTATAATGTAAAAGGAAGTACTACTTCCGAACTCAAACTGGAAATTTTAGCCAGTAAAAACATTAAACCTTATGATATTGCTTTACCAATTGAGGAAATACCATCAGATTTCTTTGATTCAGATTATTTGGTAATTAATATTCCTCCTCGAACCAGATCTGAAGATACCAATTTTCATTTATCCTGCATAAAATCCATATTACCTTATGTTCCAGAAAAGCTAAAGATCATTTATATAAGTTCTACCTCTGTATATCCTGACCTGAATAGAAAAATAACAGAAAAGGATGATGTGGATAGAAATTCAGAAAGGTCCAAAGCCTTATGGAAGGTAGAAGATTTGTTAAAAAACAATTTCAAAAACAGACTTACCATCATAAGGATGGGTGGATTGTTAGGTTATGATAGAATTCCTGGTAAATATTTTTCTGGCAAGAAAGTAACTGATGCGAATAAAAAAGTGAATTATATCCATAGAGACGATGCAATCGAAATTATTCTCTGTATAATTAACCGAAATAAGTTTCCGGAATTATTTAATGGAGTAGCTCCGTTGCACCCAAGCCGTAAAAAAGTTTATCAGCAAAATTCAGAAAAGTTAGATTTTGAACCTCCTGTTTTTGAAGAAGAAGAAAATATTGACTCTCTAAGAATCATCAGTGGCGAAAAATTAGTACATAATCTAGATTATTCATTCATTTATCCTGACCCACGCCATTTTCATTATACTAATTAAAGAAACAGTTTTTAAAGAGGCTGAAATTTTGTAATATTCTGTTTCTTTCAGATATAGCATGTGTACTTTAACTTATTTACCTTTTGAAAATGAGCAATTCATCATTACCGCTAACAGGGACGAAAGTCCTGCTAGAGCTAATGTTTCCTTCCCTGCTTATCATCATTTAAATAGTAAAAATATTATTTTCCCAAAAGACCCTTTAGCTGGTGGATCATGGATTGCTACTTCAGATAATGGAATAAGTGCTTGTTTATTAAACGGTGCCAATGCGCCACATGAACCCCAACCTCCTTATAGAATGAGCAGAGGATTGGTTCTACTTGAAGCAATTGAATGCATTAAACCAGATGAGTTTTTCAAAAATTATGATTTTACGGATATAGAACCATTCACAATGGTGGTATTCTTCCATGATCCTGAATTAAAAATACTTGAATTTAAATGTGATGGACAGAAGAAACATCTTGAAAAATTTGACACTTCTAAACCTCATATTTGGGCTTCAGCTCAATTGTACACTAAAGAAGCCATCAAAAAAAGACAAAAATGGTTTGCTAAGTGGCTTAGTGAAAATAAAAATTATACTGTTGAAAATATTCATTCGTTTCATAAAAATGCAGGTTCTGGTGATTTAAGCAATGATATGGTAATGGACAGAGGCGAAGTAAAGACTGTAAGCATATCACATATTTGTTCAAGAGTTGGTAATATTGAAATCGGCCATGAAAATCTACTAACGAATAAAAAGCAAGAATTACGTTTGGCTCAACATCTCAATCAGCAATTTTCCCATCAGGTGCTTTAATATTTTTAAAAGCATTACTTAAATCAACCAAAAGATTAAAACAGTGTGAAACTCCTCTATCAATTTAGGTGTTGATACTTTAATTTTTCTTATTGGTAACATTACGTCCCACATTTAGTTATATATCATTATGATTGGATACAGATTCACCAAATATTTAGCTCATAAAGATTTATCAGACACCACCTTTGATCAACTTTTTAATGTATTCAATGAATTACTGCTTATTACTGGCGGAGATGTATCTGAAGCACTTAGCTGGCTTACTAATATTGATAAGCAATATAATATCAGCACCTCTGATTATGGCATAGGAGATTTTATAGATGAATTAAAGAGCAAAGGCTTTATTACTGATAAAACACCTGACGGATCATTTGAAATTACAGCGAAGGCTGAACAATCGATCCGAAAAAGCGCATTGGAAGAGATATTCGGGAAACTTAAAAAATCTGGGAAAGGAGAACATAAAACCAATTTCACGGGTATAGGAGAAGAGCCTGGGACAGATAGGCGTGATTATGAATTTGGTGATTTATTACACCAAATTTCCATGACCGACTCATTAAGGAATGCACAAATAAATCATGGGCTGGGAGATTTCAAGCTTACAGAAAACGACCTTGAAGTGGTGGAAAGTGAATATAAAACGCAAACTTCCACAGTATTAATGATAGATATTTCCCATTCAATGATTTTGTATGGGGAAGACAGAATAACACCTGCTAAAAAAGTAGCCATGGCATTGGCAGAACTCATTACCAAAAAATACAAAAAAGACACCTTAGATATTATTGTATTCGGTAATGATGCATGGCAAATTGAAATAAAGGATTTACCGTATTTACAGGTGGGACCATACCATACCAATACGATAGCGGGTTTGGAATTGGCAATGGATTTATTGCGAAGGAGAAAGAACAAGAACAAGCAAATTTTCATGATTACCGATGGTAAACCGACTTGCATGAAACAAGGGATAAAATATTATAAAAACAGCTTTGGCTTAGACCCCAAAATCATGAATAAAACCTTCAATCTGGGAGCACAATGTAGGAGGTTAAATATACCTATAACTACTTTCATGATAGCATCAGACCCGTATTTACAGGAATTTGTTCAGGAATTCACTACCGTAAACAATGGAAACGCCTATTACAGTAGCTTGCAAGGCCTTGGTAATTTGGTGTTTGAAGATTATAAAAGAAATAGAAAGAAAAGATTTTAAGTAAATATATGAGTTACCAGAGCATTAAAAGTTCCGATCGATTAAAAATTAAAACACTTAAAGAATTAAAAAAATCAGGATATACGCATGAACCTGTAAAGGAAGAGCTTCGGAGAAATCTGATTGCCAAAATGCAAATAGGCGAAAATGTTTTTGAAGGCATCTGGGGTTATGAGGACACGGTAATTCCTGATATTCAACGCGCAATTCTTTCGAGGCACAATATTAATTTACTAGGACTAAGAGGCCAGGCAAAAACAAGAATTGCCCGAATGATGACCTTATTATTGGACGAATATGTACCTGTATTGGAAGGTTCGGAATTAAATGATGATCCATTAAGCCCTATCTCAAGAGAAGCAAAAGATATTATTGCCAATAAAGGTGATGATACAGGAATTACATGGATGCACAGGGACGAACGATATACTGAGAAATTAGCTACACCTGATGTTTCTGTAGCAGATTTAATTGGTGATGTAGATCCTATTAAAGCCGCCACTTTAAAATTGCCTTATTCCGATGAAAGAGTAATTCATTATGGACTTATACCACGTTCGCACCGAGGCATATTTGTAATTAACGAACTACCCGATTTGCAGGCAAGAATTCAGGTGGCATTATTTAACATTTTACAAGAAGGAGATATTCAGATCAGAGGCTTTAAATTAAGGCTACCCCTTGACATACAATTTATATTTACTGCCAACCCTGAGGATTACACCAATAGAGGAAGTATAATCACTCCTTTAAAAGATAGAATTGATGCCCAGATAATTACACATTATCCTGGTTCTATTGGCATCGGAAGAAAGATAACTGAACAGGAATCTGCTATTAAAGCTGATCAATCAGAAATGGTTGGAATGAATGATTTAGTAAAAGACCTTATTGAGCAGATAGCTATTGAAGCCCGAAAAAGTGAATATATTGATGAAAAAAGTGGTGTTTCAGCACGATTAACGATATCGGCTTACGAAAGCTTAATTAGTGCCGCCGAAAGAAGGGCTTTGATTAATAAAGAAAAGAAGACATTTGTAAGAATGACTGATTTTATTGGAGTGATTCCAGCAATAACAGGAAAAGTTGAACTTGTATACGAGGGAGAACAGGAAGGCCCCGGAATAGTGGCACAAACGCTTATAGGTAAAGCTATCAGAACAAAATTTGTAGAGTTTTTTCCTAACCCGGAAGAGCTACGCAAAAGCAGAGATTTAAATAACCCTTACAAGCCTATCAGTAAATGGTTTAATGATGGTAATCAGGTAGATATTTTTAATGATGAGCCTGAAAAAGAGTACCATAAAAAATTAAAAGCTATTACAGGTTTGGAAGACTTGGTAAAAAGCAAACATAAAAATCTCTCAGAAAAAGACTTATACTTTTTAATGGAATTTGCACTGCATGGGTTGGCAGAATATAGCTTATTAAGCAAACATAAATTAGCAACAGGCCATAGCTTTAAAGATTTGTTAAGCAGTATGTTAAATATGGAAGATTCGTCGAATAATTCTGAAGATGATTATATTTGATTTATATTTACTCTCTAAACATTGATATAAAGTTTATTGGAAACTCATGCCCTGATAAATGAAATTAACTCATTACTGGATACCGCTCAGGAGGTATCCAGTAATGATATTTCCCAAGCTGTAAGCCTTACAGAAAGGGCACTTTTCAAAAGCCAAAAAATCAAGAAAAAGAGTGAAATCCATGCCAATGGGTTAAATCTTTTATCAGTATTACAAAGAAAAAATAAAGAATTTAACACTTCCAAGAGCCTTGCTGAAAGAGCTTTAACTCTTTCTAAAAAGATTGAATTTGATAAAGGGAGTGCTGATGCACAGTTAAATATTGCCAAAGCCCTACTGAGTTTAAATAAATTAAGTGAGGCAATCCCTCATTTATTGGATGCTTCCTTGTTATATAAAAAAATTAAAGAACTAAGTAATCAAGGTAAAGTACTATGCATAATCGGCAACATTTATCAAGAATTTAAAGACATTAAAAATGCACTTCATTATTTCAATGATGCACTGGAGTTAAGTAAAATAACAAAAGATAAATTTCTTGAAGCTGAAGTATATCTAAGTCTGGGTGATTTGCATCAAAAAATGGACAGATCGGGTAAAGCATCTAGTTATGTTGAAAAAAGCATTCACTTAAAAGAAGGTTTTGAGGATAAAAAGAGATTGGCAAGAGCTTACTTTATTAGTGGTAAAATTAATCTAAAGAGTAATCACCTTCAAAAAGCTGAGAGTGATTTCACTTTATCATTAGAGCTCTACCTTCTTCAGAACAATCCCGCAGGCATAATTCAATCTCGTGAAAGATTGGGTAATATTTATATATTAAAAAATGACATTGAGAATGCCATAGACACATTAAAAATGGCTGTTAAAATGGCTGAAGAAAACCATCAGGCAAAAAGTCTTTATGAATGCCATTTTTTATTACATAAGGTGTATAAATCATCAGAAACATCTGAATCATTATATCATCTTGAGCAATATGTATCGGTTAAAGAAGTTTTTGACCGAAAATATATGCAAAATATGATCGACAGTTATCAGGTTTTAAACCAGATT
>JBEPWY010000206.1:0-6560 GCA_041642185.1 Marivirga sp. | reverse complement strand
ATGTCTATACTTACATTTGTTTTCTCAATTTGCGCATCGGCCATTTGAGAGGCAATGGCTCTTTTCCAGATCAGTTCGTATAAACGCTTTTCATTATAATCGGAACCTGCTTCTTTACTACTGAAATTAGTGGGCCTGATGGCTTCGTGAGCCTCTTGTGCGCCGGCTGATTTGGTTTTGAATTTCCTTGTTTGCACAAACTCTGTTCCGTATTCGGATGAGATTTCGGCTGTCGCGCTTTTTACGGCATCATCCGATAAATTTAATGAATCGGTTCTCATATAAGAGATTTTACCCGCTTCATATAGTCTTTGCGCTAATGACATGGTCTGCGATACAGAAAAGCCTAATTTTCTGGAAGCTTCCTGTTGTAGGGTAGAAGTAGTAAATGGTGGTGCCGGGGTTTTCTTGGCCGGCTTTTTCTCAAGTTTGCCAATGCTGAAATCAGCATTTATACATTTCTCTAGAAATTCCTGTGCTTCTTTTTCGGTAGAAAATCTTCCCGGAAGCTCTGCTTTTAAAGTTTTACCTCCTTCTACTTCAAAAACAGCCTGTATTTTGTAAAACGACTGCGCTTTAAATTTATCTATTTCCCTTTCTCTTTCTACCACTATTCGTACTGCCACAGATTGCACACGTCCGGCAGAAAGTCCGGTTTTAATTTTTTTCCATAATATTGGAGACAGCTCAAAACCTACCAGCCTGTCTAAAATTCTCCTGGCCTGCTGGGCATTTACCAAATCATCATCAATAGTACGAGGCGAATTCAGCGCATTCTGAATAGCTGATTTGGTTATTTCCCTGAATACAATTCTTTTGATTCTACTATCATCCAACTTTAAAGCTTCTTTCAAATGCCATGAAATAGCTTCTCCTTCGCGGTCATCATCAGTCGCGAGGAAGATCATTTCTGCTAATTTTGCTTCTTTAGTCAATAATTTAACCAAATCTTTTTTGTCTTTGGAGATTTCATAGGTGGGAGCGAAACCATTTTCAACATCAATAGCATTATTTCCTTTTTGCAAATCACGAACGTGACCATAGCTGGAAAGTACCTTATAATCCTTTCCAAGGTATCCTTCAATCGTTTTTGCTTTTGCGGGAGACTCTACAATGACTAGATTTTTCGACATAATTAATTGTTTTGATGCTAATGAGTTTCAAATATCTACAAAAAAACTTAGAAAAAAAGAATTTAGGTTTTTCCTCTTTTTTTTAAATAGTTTAAGTATTAATCCTAATTTTACTTTAAACAGGTGAACAAGCAAATGGTTAAAGAACTTTATCTTATCAGACACGGCCAGGCTGAGGAGCAATCGTCTAATACAAAAGATGTAGAACGACAGCTTACAGCCAAGGGTTATCAAGATGCGTCTAAAATTGGGTTATATCTAAAAAGAAACGAATTTATTCCTGATATTATTCTTCATAGCAGTGCAGTAAGAACAACTGAAACCCTAATGAGGATCAATGAACAGTTGGGTGTTGATCCTGATCACATTGAATCTTCAGAAGAAATTTATGAAGCATCTGTTCGTATTTTAATTCGTATAATAACAGAAATACCTGCTGAATTACGTTCAGCCATAGTAGTTGGGCATAATCCTGCTATATCTTATTTATCGGAATATATAACCGGTGCAGAGATTGGTCATGTGGGCACGGGGGGCATCGTACATATTCGCGTGCCTTTTACTTCATGGTCCGAAATTTCAGAAAAAAATTGTGACTTTATAGAATATATAAGTCCGGAAGACATTTATTAATTTATGACAGATAGTAAAAAGAAGTTGATTGAAGATTACGATCCTAATGGCTTGGGGAACAGTGGTAGTATTTTTGGATTGCCTTTTGATGAAAAAACAGCTGATTTATTATTATTGCCTGTGCCTTGGGAAGTAACAGTTTCCTATGCAGCAGGCACCGCACAAGGACCACAACATATATTGGATGCCTCTACCCAGGTAGATTTACATCAGAGAGATATTATTGATGCCTGGAAATTGGGTGTTCATTTATTGCCTATTGATAAAGGAATAGAAAGTAAAAATGAGAAACACAGAAAGATGGCAGAAAGCTATCTGGCTCATTTGGAAGCAGGGACTGAGGAGACTGAGGAAGCTAAAGAATTACTGAAGCAGGTAAATACTGCTTGTGCTGAAATGGTGGCCTGGGTGAAAGAGCAAACCCTATCTCGTTTGAATAAAGATAAGCTGGTAGGTATTGTAGGCGGAGACCATAGCACACCGCTTGGAGCCATACAGGCTATGTCCGAAAAATATGAGTCTTTTGGGATATTGCAGATTGATGCCCATATGGATTTGAGGAAATCTTATGAGAATTTCGAATATTCTCACGCTTCCATTATGTATAATGCTTTAAAATTATCACAAGTGGAAAGCCTTGTACAAGTAGGTATCCGTGATTTTTGTGAGGAAGAAGCACAATATGTGAAGAAATCTAACGACAGGGTAGTGGTATTTTATGATGATGACATCAAAAATGGCACCTTTGAAGGAGAATCCTGGACGATTATATGCGATAGGATTATCAAAGAATTGCCAACTAATGTGTATGTGAGCTTCGATATTGACGGTTTACGTCCTGAGCTTTGTCCTAATACAGGCACGCCTGTTCCCGGTGGATTGAGTTTTTCAGAAGCCGTTTATTTATTGACCAAGTTAGTGAAGAACGGCAAGAAAATCATTGGTTTCGATTTAAACGAAGTGGCTCCCGGTGATAACGACTGGAATGGTAATGTAGGTGCACGTTTGTTGTATCGTTTATGTAACTTGATGGGCGTTTCCAGGGAAAGACTTAAGTGGAGTGAATATTGATATTTAAATAATCTAAAACCGATGGCAAGCATGTCATCGGTTTTTTATTTTTCATAGCGTAATTTTTTAACTCATCCCCAGCCAAAGGCTGGCAAGCTATCCCGCCAAAGGCCGACAAGCCTGAAACCCCACAGTGGAACCACCCTTCTCTTTTTGTATGGAAAGAATATTGTGAGCAAACCTTCATAGGATTTTAATTATCGTGCTTTTAAACATGAAATTAAAAAAAATGACGTCATGCCTGGAAAATTAAGACTTAATTTTTCAAAAAGTCTTAATTTATCCGGTATCTCATACTATTATTAATGAGATGGATTACCGCTTTAGTGGAACAGGCTAATTTTCTTGGTCGCATCTTGAATATGGTTGGAAAAATGATAAAACACTTTCCACCCTAAAATTTAAACCCTCTCATCCGCAGTTGATTAAATGCATCTGCCAATATCCCATCTAATTTTTGTTTATCAGTGTATCCCCGCTTATCTTTAGCCTTTATTTTTTATAACAGTTCATTATATATTCTCACTCCTAAGTAAACCGCATGATTAAATCTCTACAGAACTCATCTTTTAGCTTATTGAAGTTACTTACGAAAACAGCACCTCTTTTTATATTGTTTTCAGTCTTTTCCTTCAGCGGATCAGCACAGGACCGCCCGTTCATTACCGTTTGGAAAACGGATAATGCAGGAACCAGTGCAGATAATCAAATAATCATCCCAGGTACAGGTACTGACTATTTAATAGAATGGGAAGAAGTAGGTAATGAAGCCAATAATAATGGCAGCGAAACGGGTACTAATCAGCATACTATTACCTTTCCGAGTACTGGTACTTATCGGGTAAAAATAAGCGGTGATTTTACGAGGATTACATTTGGCGGGGGGGGTGACAAAGAAAAAATCCTTGATATTGAGCAGTGGGGGGATTTAGCTTGGAATAGTTTTCGCGGTGCTTTTATGGGTTGTTCTAATTTAAATCAGACTGCTACTGATGCACCAGACTTATCAAAGGTTGCTGATATGAGCAGAATGTTTCAGCAAGCTTCTTCCTTTAATGGAGCTATAGGTAATTGGGATGTTTCTAATGTAATTGACATGTATGGTATGTTTCAGGTAGTTTTTTCTTTTAATCAGGATTTGGACAGCTGGAATGTATCAAATGTAACTGATATGGGAGCAATGTTTTATAGAGCTTCTTCCTTTAATGGAGCTATAGGTAATTGGGATGTATCAAATGTAACTGATATGGGAGGTATGTTTGGCTATGCCTATCGATTTAACCGGGATATTGGGAATTGGAATTTAAGTGCTGTTTCCGAAATGAATGGAATGTTTAGGGAAGCACGCTCCTTTAACCAGGATTTAAGCAGTTGGAATGTTAGTAATGTTACCAATATGAGTTATATGTTTTACAACACTACTTCATCTTCATCATTTAATCAAGACTTAGGTAATTGGAATATTTCTAAAGTGACTGATTTTCGAAAGATGCTTTCTTATAGTAATATAAATACCTATAACTATGACCAGACACTCATTGGTTGGGCTGCGCTGGATAGCATTAAGACTGACATAGTTCTTGGAGCGAATCTTTTGGACTATTGTTTATCTGAAGAGGCAAGAAATATATTGGTAAATCAAAAAGGCTGGACCATAGAGGGGGATTCTAAAGATTGCGAATCAGCTTTTTTTACCAGCACATGGAAAACAGACAATGAAGGTATTAGTGAAGACAATTTTATCGTAATTCCTCTGACAGGTACGGAATATACTGTTTCTTGGGAAGAGGTAAATAATACTGAAAATAAGGGACAGCAAACTGGCGCAGACTATGCCACGATAGCTTTCCCACAGGCAGGAACTTACCGGATTAAAATTTACGGTAATATATCTAGAATTGATTTCTCAGACTTAGGCGATAAACTAAAAATCACAGAAATAGAAAACTGGGGAGGTATTCAATGGACTTCCATGAACACCGCCTTTGCTGGTGCTGAGAATTTAACGATATCAGCTAATGATGCGCCTGATCTATCTCAGGTAACTGATATGTCGCGCATGTTTTATAATGCTAAATCTTTAAATCAAGACATTAGCCATTGGGATGTGAGCACAATAACTAATATGTCAGACCTATTCCATGGAGCTTCCTCTTTTAATCAAGATTTAAGCAATTGGGATATTTCCAATGTCACAAAAATGACTAGAATGTTTGCCAATACAGCTGCTTTTAATCAGGATTTGAATAACTGGAACACAGAAAATGTAGAGCAAATGGATTTTATGTTTTGGGATGCTGAGGCTTTTCAGGGAAATATTAGCGACTGGAACACTTCGAAAGTAAATAACATGTGGGGCATGTTTTATGGAGCGGGTTCCATGAATACAAATATTTCCAATTGGGATGTGAGTGGCGTGACCAATATGACTGAAATGTTCCGAGAAGCTGTTGCTTTTAATCAGGATATAAGTGATTGGAATGTAGCAAATGTTACTGATATCTCAGGCATGTTTTATGATGCCAGCTCATTCGATCAAAACTTAGGCAGTTGGCATTTATCCGATGCAAGCAGCCTATTCGAATTTTTAACCAGTGCCGGCTTGTCGGTGCAGAATTATGATTCATCACTTGAAGGCTGGGCAACCAATGGCAATATACCCTCCAACATTGCACTCAGTGCTGAAGGTTTAAACTATTGTGCGTCTGCGGATTACAGACAGCAACTGGTTAATGACTATGGCTGGAACATCATTGGTGATATAACTTGTAGCTTAGTCTTAGAGAGTACTTTTCCAGCTACAGAAACTACTTTGGTAGAAAAAGATACTGAAATCTACCTTACTTTTGATCAGGAAATTCGAGAAATTAATCTCAGTGGAATCACTTTGAAAGATGTAAGCGGTAGCCAAATTTCTATAACAGATATTTACATTGACAGCTTAAAACTGCATTTGGTGCATACTGGATTAGGCTCCAATACTTATGAAGTGATAATACCGGATAGCAGCTTTGTCAGTATTACGGGTAAGTCAAACGAAGCCATCAGCTGGCAATTTACCACACAAAGGATTTTGAGTGCTCAAGATGAGCAATCAGCATCTGATCATTTTGCTTACCCTAACCCTTTCTCTGACTTTACTTATATACAATTCAACCTTCCGCAAACGCAGTCGGTGAATGTAAAGGTATTTGACCTGAAAGGCCAGCTGGTAAGAGAGGAGCAATATAATAACCTTGGTTCAGGTGAACAGTCTGTCAAATTTGAAAGAAGGAATTTACCTGCCGGGCTTTATCATTACCAAATACAATCCAGTAATGGATCTGATGGAGGCAAGATGCTGATTAAATAAATATCAGGATATTAATTCATACTAAAACCGATGACGAGCATGTCATCGGTTTGTTCCATTTCTCCCTGCCAGCGTTGCATTTCCAATGCCAGGCTTTCGCCCTGTTGCTTCATGGTTTTTCCTGAAATGGTATGTAATAGGCTTTTGAATCTTTTGCTCATGTATTTTTTTTCAATGGAATGACCAAATTGATCTGCAAAGCCATCCGAGCTCATGTAAATCCTTAAATCCGGTTGAAGTTTGATTTCATGATTGTTAAATTCTTTATGGGGGCTGTTATAATATTCAATTATATTATTAATATGCTATAATTTTATCTTTAAAGACAATTTTAAGTAGAGATATAAGTTCAAATGGTTAATTTATTTAAA
>JBEPWY010000205.1:0-6573 GCA_041642185.1 Marivirga sp. | reverse complement strand
GATCCCCTAAAAGTAAAGTCTCGTGCTGAGAGTGAATATCCATTAAAAAGCCGCCTAACTTTTTTAATACATCAAGGGTTACGGGGGAGTCATTTACAAAGGCTCTTGATTTACCACTTGCACTAATTTCTCTGCGGATGACGCACTCATTTTCATAATCGAGATCTTCTTCTTCGAAAAATTGCTTTAGGGCATATTCCTCTATTCTGAAGAGTCCTTCTACTATACACTTCTTGTCCGCCTCATATAAAACTTTAGTATCGGCTCTTTTACCTATTAATAAACCTACAGCACCTAACATAATGGATTTTCCGGCACCGGTTTCACCTGTAATTGTATTCAGCCCCCCGGAAGGAGCTATATCCAATTCTTTAATAAGAGCATAATTTTTAATGAGGAGCTTTTGCAGCATGTTGATCCGATTCTTGTATACTTCGTGCTAAATTTATTTAAAATTAAAGCAATTAAATATAATAATCTATTTTATCATTACTTCATATTTTTCTGAATTTCCAGGGGCTATTTCACGCATAATTTCATAAACCTCTCTTCTTACATTCAGATCACCTTCTTTAAAGATGGAAATAATTTCATCTGTTTTAGATTGAATTAATACGGTAATAAATCTTGCTCTTGGATTTAATTTTCTCGCTTTTCTGATATTTCTTAAAGCTTCTAGTATTGATTCTCTTGCCGCATCCGGGTCTTTATGCATCACATCCATGCCTTTTCTGTAGTAAAGGTAAAGCCCACGTCTTACTGGTTCCAGCTGGCCATTAAGTATAGATTGGATTAAGACATATCTGCTTTCTTCTTCAAATTGACCCCATCCCGGACCTGATTTCTGCTGTTGGGCGGATCGTGCAATATTTAAGGCTTCATCAAAATATTCCTGCCCACCAAGCTCTGAATAACTGTCAAAATCCAGGCCCATTATTATATTGGCATAAAATGCTAATACACTTACCATGTTATCATTGAAACTATTGGGAGTATAAATCAGCGGTTGCGACTCAGCAAAATCAAATTGTAAATTTTGGTCTGCCAGATTAATCATTATTGATTCATATGAACTGCCATAAATAGGTCTGACAGACTGTATTTGTCCCTTTCCTTTATATCGGCCTGTCTGAGGAATTTCGGTTATGTTAATCACCATAACAGCTTTAATTCTTTCAAACTGTTCAATATCCTTATCCATCCACTTCTTTTCATTGTAAAATTGGCGGAAAGAGCTTTGCATATTGTTAAATATGGAAGTCTCAGATGTGTTTACTGTACTGGCATCTACTTGTACTTCAAAAAGTAAATCCTGTGTATAAGAGGTAATGGACTGTAGACTTAGCAGGAAAATTAATATTATTTGCTTCTTCATTTAAGCTGAGTAATTTGTTCAAGAATCATATTTGCAATATCTGCCTTTGACTCTAAGCCGGATTCAAAACTTAATCCCTCCTTACTAAATATCTTTATTTGATTAGTGTCATGGTTAAATCCTGAACCCGGATTGTTCAGACTATTAAGAACGATGAAATCGAAGTTTTTATTTTGCAACTTCTTTGCAGCATTTTCTTCTTCGTTGGTGGTTTCCAATGCAAAGCCAATTAGTATCTGCTTATCTGTTTTAATCTCACCGAGGCTTTTCGCAATATCGGCTGTTTTTTCCATTTCAACTGCCATTTGAGCATCAGCCTTTTTAATTTTTTCTTTGGCAATGTTTTTTGGCCTGTAATCTGCTACAGCTGCCGACATAATAGCAATATCCATTTCTGAAAAAAGCTTATGGCTTGCTTCGTACATTTCCTGAGCAGACTCAACTTTAATAAAGTCAGATAAGCCGTCAGGCTTTTCCAATGCCGAAGGGCCCGAAATTAAGGTTACTTTAGCTCCCTGATTAATAAATGATTGAGCTATTGCATAACCCATTTTACCTGATGAGCGATTACCAATAAAACGAACCGGATCAATTGCTTCATAGGTAGGGCCAGCAGTAATTAGGACTTTCTTATTGGTGAATTTTTTTTTTACTGTAAAATGATCTTCTATGTGTTTTAATATTTCTTCTGGCTCCTGCATCCGGCCTTTGCCCTCAAGCCCACTGGCAAGTTCACCAGAGGTAGCTTCCAGTATTATGTTGCCGTAAGATTGAAGTTTAGCTAAGTTTGCGAGGGTAGAAGGATGCTTATGCATGTCCAGATCCATAGCTGGTGCAAAAAACACCGGGCATTTAGCAGATAAATAGGTAGCTATTAGTAAGCTGTCGCAAATACCATTGGCGCATTTCCCTAGTGTATTGGCACTTGCAGGGGCTATGATAATTAAATCGGGCCATAAGCCTAAGGAGACATGATCGTTCCATGTGCCAGTTTTATCTTTAACGAAATCAGATAATACAGGCTTTTGGGAAAGGGTACTTAATGTTAATGGTGTAATGAAGGATTGAGCTGATTCAGTCATTAATACCTGTACTTCAGCTCCGTTTTTAACCAACAAACGGGTAAGCAATGCCGATTTATAAGCGGCAATGCTACCCGTTATGCCTAAAATTATTTTCTTACCTTGAAGCAAGTGAAACAATTATAAATTTTCTTCCTGATCTCTTTTTCTGTAATACAGCTTTTCCTCTAAATACTCTTCCATTGCCAAAATTGTTGGCTTTGGCATTCTTTCGTAAAATTTAGAGATTTCAATTTGTTCACGGTTTTCAAAAATCTCCTCAAGATTATCAACAGTAGAAGCAAATTCAGCTAGTTTATTGCTTAATTCTTCTTTCATATTGCTGGAAATCTGTCGGGCTCTTTTAGAAACCACGGCAACAGTTTCATAAATATTACCTGTCTGCTCTACTAATTCTCTTGTACTTCTAGTGGTAATTGATGGATTTGCCATATAATTAAATATTTATTTTTCGTATTTCGTTTAGGGAATTCTCGTAAATTTTTTCAGCTTTCTTTAAATACTCACTGTTTTCATAAGTATCAATAAAATCTTCATAGAAACGAATAGCTTCCATATAACGTTCCTTTTTCTTAGAAAGGATACTTACTTCAGCTAATTCATATGTGGCTTCTATTTCCAGATATCTTAATTCTTCAATATAGTTTGAGTCAGGATAATCATCCTGGAAATTATCGAAAGCAACCAATGCTGCTTTTAAATACTCTCCTGTTTGAAATTTCTTTAATTTATAATAAAGCAAAGCTTTTTCGTAAGCTTTCTTCTCTAGTTTAACTTGTAAATCATTTAAAGCACTAGTGGCCTTAGGTACAAATTCAGATTGTGGAAACCTATTGATAAATGCTTGTAATGCAACTATAGCTTGTTTACTGCTCGTTTGTTCCAGATTATATCTAGGAGAATCCATATATAAGGAATATCCAAACATAAACCTTGCTTCCTCGGCAAAATCACTTCTTCCGTAGGTATCGTAAAAAGTTTTGAAATAATGAGAAGCCAATAAATAAGACCCCTCATAGTAATAGGTATATGCATATAGGAAATTTGCCTTTTCTGCTTTTGCAGAACCCTTTATGATGGGCAATATTTGCTCTAATAAAACAGAAGATTTGTAATACTCTTCTTCTTCAAAGTACTGAATGGCAGCCTCATACTTTTTCTCCCAATCATCACTTTTTTGGATTTTTCTGAAGTCACTGCACGAGCTGAAAACAACACCTGCAACAGCTAAAAATAGTATATATTTATTCAAAATTCGCATAAGTGTGCAAAGATACGTTTGTTTTGTGTAATGAACAATTTTATTTGCAACGAATAGATACAGGAAAGATTGGAAGGGGTTTTTATTTATTGATGATAAGCTTTCTAGTTGCCAGACCTTCATCTCTGATGGTAAGTGTATAAAAATAAACACCTGGCTTTAATTGATCAGTCCGTAATCTTAATTTATTTTCTTTTGGATCTAATCGGTATTCATCAATAATACTGCCCAAAACATTTTGCAGTATTATTTTAGCATCATTTTCATAAGGGCTAATGCTGTAGTTCATGATAGCAAACTCACCTGCAGGGTTTGGGAAAAAACTATTTACAATAATGTCATTTTTCTGATAAAAGATATCTTCGTTAATTTGATCAGTTACTTGAATAGCAACATCTTTATAAATTGAGTTATTATTTTCTAAATCTGTTATTTCAATTTGTATAGAACTTTTATAGTTGGATAGCCCTCCCTGAAAAACAATTTCCACGTCTTCTGAACGACTGTTAGGTGAAACTACTATTTTTAGGGTGGAATTATTACAATCACCAGAATGACAAATTTTAATTTTACTGTCAGCCTTTAAAAGATCCGGATTAATACTAATCTGAAAAGTCTTTTGTGATTTGGTATAGTTTTGTAATGAAAAGGTGCTTTTTATTTGTTGTTGATTTTTAACAGTTATTGATTTTTCAAGATTAACTATTGTATAATCTTGTGCCTGGCTCGTGAAAGCCATTACAGTTATACACAATATGGTAATCAGAAACTTCATCTGTTGCTTTGGAATTATCTGTAATACTTAAGTAAAAATAGGATAAAAAAACAGATATTTCTAAGCAATCAGGAATAAAATCTTACAGTGTATATAATAATGTAATTTAACTTTCGTTTAATTTAATTTTTTAATAATTCCCTTTCAATTTTTGTAGTCTCAGGTTGTGTAATGGGCAGTTTGTCATCTTTTAAACTTGGTAAAGCCACAGGAGAATATTTTCCTAATACATCACTTAGGCTTGGTTTTCTATCGATTTGCCAGTTGAAGTCTTTTAATCGGGTCTCCGGTTCAGCTATTTCATGCGGAGGGATAAATCTTCCTTCAGGATCTTTATAAAAAGTAATATCGTTCATTTCTCCCTCCACAAATTGGATCTTCATATTACTGCATATTATTTTATTCATACCTATTAATGAATTGTCTTTATCGTCAATAGCAAAATAAATACTTTCTCCGTTGCCATCCACAAGTATTTTATCCATTTGATCATCTTTGAAGAGGGCGGTCATATTCCTTCCTTTTATTTGATTATAATTGGATACGGTATCTTCATTAATAGTAAAAGCGCGGTTTTTCATTTTCATTTTATCCAGTTTGCCATTTCTCATTTCCATAGCAATGGTATCTGCAGTTAACTGGTTTCCTTCACTCCACAATATTGGGTCTTCATATAGAAATATCATTGAGTCAAGCATCATATAGGCCATAGAATCGGCTCTGCCTTGCATATCAGTTTTAAAAATCTTCACATTTTTATAAGCCAATAATCTGCTTAATGAATCAACTTTAGAATCGATAGATATTAATGTGTCGGCCGACATATATAAGGTGTCATTATCCACTACTTGTTTCATTACGGGATTACCCCATATCTTAGTAATACCAGAATCCTTTTTAGTAGTAGCTTCATCTCCTAAAATAATAATATTATCTTTTTCGGAAATAACCCTTACATTCCCTTTTGCGCGTGATTCCTGTCGGAGGTCATCAAAGAATAGGTCATCACCGAAGATCTCATAATTTTCTGTTGTTATTTTACCATCCAGATAATTGACCTGCTTGGTGTCAGTTTGAAAACGGCCACCTTCTTGAGCAAATACAGTTTCACCATCTTTCATAATTGTATTAGTGGGACCATAGGTGGTAGCTATTTTGGTTATCTGATCATAAAAAAGCGTATCTGTTTTTAGATCATAATCCGGACTTTTTAATTTTACGTCCTCATAGAATTTTATTAAATCCTCTGCATTAATAACGTAAGCATCTTCTGCTTCCAAGGTAGTTTCGTCATCTACAATTTTACCTCCATTATAAAACCTTGCGTCTTCAGTATCAGTAAAATAATCCAGGTAATTAGTTGTCAGCCTAATTCTGTTGTCCCAATAAACTACATTGTTTCTCAGTTCGGCTTTATTATCTTTCATATAATAATTCAGCCTTCGTGCAGTAATGGTTACTGAATCACCTTTTTTTATTCGAACGTCCCCGAATACAATCATAATACCTTGTTTGTCATAGTACAAGGCGGAATCACCTGTTATACGGGTATCCTTTTCTTTAATATCAAACCAAACGTCCTTCACCAAACGGGTAAATCGGTCAGAACCTCTGTTAACAGTTTCAGAATATCCGCTGGAGCCATATTTTACTCCGCCACGCTGTGCGTGAAGAGAAAATGTGGAGATTAATAGTAGGCTTAAGAATAATATTCGTTGGAACTTCATACTTTTACTTTTGCTTGCTCTCAGAGCAAAATCTGTGCAAAACTAAGTATTTTAACAAAGAATTATGCTAACTGATTCATTTTTAGATTTTATCAGGCAGGAAATTTTATTGAACAAAGCTGATAAGCTGCTTTTAGCGATCAGTGGTGGGGTAGATTCTGTTGTTTTGGCTGATTTGCTTTTTCAAAATAAATTTAATTTTGCTTTGGCCCATATGAATTTTCAACTAAGAGGGGAGGATTCACGTGGAGATCAGGTTTTCGTAGAACAATTAGCACTGAAGTATGAGGTCGAATGCTATGTTAAAATAGTTGAAATAGCCTCTTCGGAAGGTGAAAAGGAGGGTTCAAAGA
>JBEPWY010000204.1:0-6583 GCA_041642185.1 Marivirga sp. | reverse complement strand
GTAGCTTCCCTATAGTCAATAATTTCCTGATTAGCCCCGGCACCTTGTAATATATCATTTTGATTCAATGTTTTATTTTCAAAAAACAAAGGCCAGTACATTATTACATTAATAATAATGAAAATGACAACTGCAATTAAATGTGGGGCTAAATTTTTTAAATTGAATTTCTGAATCATTTTGAAAGCGCTTATGAACTGCAATAATAGGCATTTATAAAATTGCTCCAAAATGCAATTAAATTGATTTACTAATTTATTGCTGTTGCAGACATCATATCATTAAAAAAACAAAGCAAATAATTTATCGGAATATTATTTATTTCCGTTCAAAAATATATTAATTTAATGATTCAATCTTAAAATCAGAAGAAATGAAAAAGCTATTGTTTTTAGTTTTCGTAACTACTTTTTTTGCCTGTCAGGCTCAAATTCCCAAGAGAGAATATCAAATAAATACTGCTGTAAAAGCAGCTCCTCCAGAAAAACAAGCAGAAGCCACTGTTTTAGGCTATAACGATAAGGGAGAACTAATCACCATTAGAGAAGGTGAAAATGAAATGGTATGCGTGGCAGATGACCCCAATAAAGAAGGTTTTCAGGTGGTGTGTTACCATCAGGATTTGCGCCCATTTATGAAAAGAGGTGAAGAATTGAGAAAAGAAGGAAAAAAACCTGATGAAATATTTAATATTCGAGAAAAAGAGGCGAAATCAGGAACTTTACAAATGCCACATAATCCTTCTACTTTGCATGTGCTTTATGGTGGGGATGGGAAAATCAATGAGGAATCAGGTGAATTGGAAGGTGCTAAAATAAGATATGTGGTATATATTCCTTTTGCCACAGCTGAATCAACGGGTTTACCAGAAAGACCTATGGTTCCCGGCGGGCCCTGGATCATGAATCCCGGTACACATAGAGCCCATATCATGGTGTCGCCTGAGAATTGATAAATAATAATTTAAAAACTTTATGAAATCCATTAGTATATTAATAGCTGTAATATTAACATTTAATGTCAATGCGTTTTCACAAACTATTCAGGAAAAGGCAATGCAGAAAGCAGATGCTATAGAACAAAAAGTGATTGAATGGAGACGCTACTTTCATGAAAACCCTGAACTATCCAACAGAGAATTTAAAACAGCCGAAAAAATAGCAGAACACCTGAAAAGTTTAGGTTTGGAAGTGCAAACCGGAGTGGCTCATACAGGAGTTGTAGCTGTATTAAAAGGAGGGAGGCCAGGTCCAGTTGTAGGATTACGTGCCGATATTGATGCTTTGCCTGTGAGGGAAAGGAACGATTTGGCGTTTAAATCCGAAGCAGTGGCCGAATATAACGGCCAGAAAACAGGCGTGATGCATGCCTGCGGACATGATTCTCATATTGCCATATTAATGGGAGTAGCAGAAATTTTCAGTGAAATGAAAGATGAAATTCCCGGTACCATCAAATTTATATTTCAACCAGCCGAAGAGGGACCACCTGTAGGAGAAGAGGGAGGAGCCAGTATGATGGTAAAAGAAGGAGTGTTGACAAATCCTTCCGTTGATGCAATTTTTGGTTTACATATAGCAGCAGGAACACCAGTGGGGCAAATCAGCTATAAATCAGAAGGCTTTATGGCAGCATCCGATCGTTTTGAGATTACAGTCAAAGGAAAACAAGCCCATGGTTCAACTCCATGGTCATCCATAGATCCTATAGCTGTTTCTGCTCAAATCATAAACGGATTACAGTACATTATTTCTAGAAATGCTGAATTAACTAAAGAAGCCGCTGTAATTACTGTAGGGATGGTGCAGGCTGGAGTTCGCTACAATATTATTCCTGAAAGTGCTAAAATGGTGGGTACCATCCGTACGCTGGATAAAGGTATGCAGGAAATGATTCATGAAAAGATTAGGTTAACAGCCAAAAATATAGCGGAAATAGCAGGCGCTACAGTAGAAGTAAGCATTGAAAATAATGCACCATTAACTTTTAATGATCCTTCCTTAACCACAAAAATGATGAATAGCCTTGAAAAGGCAGCAGGTAAAGAAAATGTGGTGGAAATAAAAGCCGTAACCGGAGCAGAAGATTTTTCCTATTTTCAGGAAAAAATTCCGGGGCTATATTTTTTTATTGGAGGTAATACAGCTAGTTCAAAAAACATCTCTCCCTTGGCCGGTCATCATACGCCGGATTTTATGATTGATGAAGTAGGTATGCTCACAGGAGTAAAAGCTTTTTTGAATCTAACTTTGGATTATATGGAGATGAAAGAATAATGATTTTTTAAAAAATCAGGCATTAGTTTTAGACTTAAAACCCATAACGGAACATACTTATCTTTTGCCTGTCCAAAGTGTAATACTGGCTCATCAAATTGGCTGTAAGGCAGGAGTGGATTGGTAAAATGTATAAAATATCACCAATATTTATTGTATTGAAAAATTCATCGGGAGCATGCACTGTACCATGTTCTTGTGATAGTTTTTTTACATATAGTCCTTCTAGCGGCTTTCCCCATCCCTCTTGCGTTTTTTCTGCAATAAGTCCGTAAATAGTGGTGCCGGATTTATTTTCTATACGTTCTTTAGAAAAATGAACAGCACCACCATATATAATGATTTCATTTCTATCAGGATGTTTGGCTACAACAGGACAAGCCATCGCGACGGCAATTTTATTGTAGTTACAAGCACCTATTTCAGCTTGCATTACATCATAAAAAACGAAGTTTCCGGGCCGCATTTCATCAATATGCTCAAAGTCCTCACTTAAGCTGCAAGTGGGGGTGTCGCCATTAGAAATAATTAAATCAGGATATTCGGAGGAAAACCTTTCTTTTAAGGCAATCATTTTCTTAGAAGTAGATTGATGAATTTTATCCACTTCTGCTTTTCCTTTCGCCTGATACGTATGGCCCGCGTGCTGGAGAAAACCCTTAAACTGAATTAAATGATTGTCTTTACAAATTTTTAAGATTTTATCTATTTCCTGATAATCCTCGGCACTTATTCCTGTTCGGTGGTAGCCGGCATCTACCTTAATAAATACACCGACTTTATGCTTAATAAAACCGGATAATATTTGGGCCGTTTCAGTAGACTCAATGCATAAATTTAGATCAATTTGCTCCGCTAATTCATTAACTTTATCTCTTTCCAGAACATTTAAAGGAAATGCCACTGTAATGTCTTTCCATCCCGCCTGGGCGAAATATAAAGCCATGCCCAAAGAGGAAACCGCACATTTTGTAATACCTGCTTGCAGAAACCATTTCCCTATTTCTGCAGACTGGTGAGTTTTGAAATGTGGCCTTAAAACACAATCATGCTTTTTAGCCTTTTCAAGCATGTTTTGAATATTGCTACGGCAGATTTTTTCATCAAGAAGTAGGGTAGGTTGGGTTATTTCCATATGCTTATTCTTCAATTTTGATTAGCTGACCTCCATTCTGAACTGTCATTTTAATACCCGGGTTGCCATAATAAAGTACGCGACCTGCATTTTCAATGCTTCCAATCAAGCTATCCTTAGAATGCACGATGATGTCGTTATAACCTCTTTGCAAAATATTTACACTATGAGCTTCAAGTTTTCCTAATTCAAAACGACTATCACTAAAATAAGATATGACCTTTAAATTATTAGAAGTGCCTGAGATATAAAAATTGGAAATGGAATTGCTGGTTATTATTATTCCATTGTTAGCAACCATTAATTCTACATCATTAGAAATGTCCCTGGTATCAATATGCAAATTTTTTCTAAGCGTATCAGTATTGAAAATCCTCCCGGATGTCTGCGAGTTGATATAAATTTTCTCCTTGTTAGTATACCACTTTATTAATGGCTTTTGATAATCTCTCGACCAGCTACAGAAATTACCATTATGGATTAAGAGTGAGTCATTTTCCAATGTGAAAGAAATTTTTGAGATAAGGTTTTCTCCATAGGTTAATTCAAAATACTCTTGTTCAGCTTCTATTATTTGAAGAGAGATGTCATCATGAATTACTAAATCGTTAAATTCAGAAAAATCATTTATGATTTTAGTTTTCAGGTCACCTGCCTTTTTTATACAATCAAAAGTTTCTTCTGAATTGCAGGCACTCAAAACCAGTAGAAGTGAACAAAACGCTATGATAAAATATCTTTTCATATTTAAAACTGCCATCCGAGTCCTATTTCTGCTTGCTCAGCAGTGGCGGCATGCACTTTAAGCGATGTTTGAATTATCAGGTGATCATGAAGCTGGTATTTTAAACCATAACGTTGGTAAACCGGCATTCTTAATTTGCTGGGATTGTAAATATAAGCACCTAATTGCGTAATAAACCCTAATTTTCCGGCTTTTAGTTCATGACCGATTAAAATACCAACTCTTCTGAAATCAACCTTCTTTTCTTCATCTGTAAAAAACCAATTGGTTCTGATCTGTTCTCTTAAGCTTGTATTGTGAAAATACTCTAAACCAAACTGCAAGTCACTTTTTGCATTTAAAGTTTTTTGTCCCATTAATAATAAATTAAAAAATGGCATTGACTCCCTAACCTGAAGCGTTTTAGTGTTTTTTCCGCCGCTTAACAATAAATAAAATTTATAAGGTTTTTCCAAAGGTGGCTCCAATGCCTGATTAGTATTAATTGACTCCTTTTTAATAATTCTATAGGATAAACCTAAATTGGCCGTTACAATATTAACGCCTCTATTAGGTGAAGTTAATGCTCCATTGCTGGCATGAGTAATATTAAGATTAGGGGTTAGTTTAAAATTCTCGTTTAACTGAATCTCATAAGTTAGCCTGGTCTGTAGTAAATAGCTGAAAGTGCTGCTCAGCATACTATTTTGGTTATTGGTTTCTCGGTCGTAAGGGTTAGTACAATAAACCAAGCCTGTTCCAATTCTGAAAAACAAGGCGGTTTTCTCTTTTCGGGAAAGAGGTAAATCCATAGCTGCAGAGGCTATAAACAACCTTCCTAATTGTGCATCATTATTAAGGTTATAGTAGGACAGGCCATAATTCACTATAGGCCTGTTGTATAGGCTCTCCCAATATCTTTTCCCGTTCAGTTCCTGCTGTATATTTATTTCCAGTCCCTCCGGATGGGCACTGATCAAATGCCCAATCTTTTTATTGTGCTGTAAAACAAACCCCTTGATAGCTTGCCCATTTACCCACCAATCATATTCTTGAGAATATAAGCTGCAGGAAAGTAATGTGGCTATAAGGAATAGGATGAGGTGCTTCACTTTTTTAATAATAAGCCTTAAAAAATTAAACGGCCACCGGAGCTTTTATATGCGGATGGTGCTGATAATTTACCAATTCAAAATCTTCAAATTTGAAATCAAAGATGTTTTTAACATCAGGATTGATCTTCATTTCTGGTAAAGGATATGCTTCTCTGGACAATTGCAAACTTGTTTGCTCCATATGGTTAGAGTAAAGATGCGCATCACCGAGTGTATGAATAAAATCACCAGCTTCTAAACCACAAACCTGCGCTATCATCAGAGTTATCAAGGCGTAAGAAGCAATGTTAAAAGGGACTCCTAAAAACACATCTGCTGATCGCTGGTAAAGCTGACAAGAAAGTTTGCCATCTGCCACATAAAATTGGAAAAAAGCATGGCAAGGAGGCAATGCCATATTGGGGATTTCAGATACATTCCACGCACTAACAATCATTCTGCGTGAATTAGGTGTGTTTTTAATCTGATCAATCACTTCAGAAATCTGATCAATATGTTTGCCGTCAGGCGTTGGCCAGTTTCTCCATTGCGATCCGTATATAGGACCTAAATTACCATCTTCATCAGCCCATTCATCCCATATGGATACACCATTTTCTTTGAGATATTGAATATTTGTTTCTCCTTTCAGAAACCATAATAGTTCATGAATAATGGAGCGTAAATGCACCTTTTTTGTAGTGACCAATGGAAAACCTTTTTGCAGATCAAAACGCATTTGGTGACCAAACACGCTAATGGTGCCTGTACCGGTACGGTCTCCCTTTTGGGTCCCCTGATCTAAAATATGTTGCATTAATTGATGATATTGCTGCATGACTATATAGATTAAGTTTCAAAATTAATCAATTAATGAGAAGCATGAAATATTATATCTTATTTTAATCCGGAATCGTACTAAGGGTTTCACTTTGTACTAGCTGCGGTAATCCATTCTTAATTATCTTTCGCTGTTAAGAGGGATTAGTCTGAATAAACAGATTATAAAACTTTCTCAATTAGATAAAGTAAAAATACAGTATGGAATGAGCATAAATATTCGAGGTTGAATGCCGATAAGCATTGGGAACCAACCAGATGATTGTTTAAAGCGAATTCTCCCAAAGGGATTCCTGTGGGGCATACCGCTAAGGCGGCACAAGTTGTGATCATAAAAAATAATAATATACACATGAAATGAGCATAAATAGAGAATCCCTAATATATACAACCGAGGGATGAATATATTTATGGGAATTCCATGTGACATAAAAAAACAATTATATACACATGAAATAGTCATAAACGCAGCATACCAACCGAGCATAGCTTGCCACCCTTTGGGGGGAATATT
>JBEPWY010000203.1:0-6616 GCA_041642185.1 Marivirga sp. | reverse complement strand
ATTATAGCCTGATCAAGTTTGTTTTCAAAAGTAGCCAACTGAATTCTCAAAATTTCATCCTTAGGTAACTTCTCATAATTTGGATCTATTGCTTCAATATGTAAATCTACCTCTGATTCATTAAATTTTGATTTTGCAGTTTCTTTTGATTCCTCTGCTGACTCGTAGAAACTATTTTTTAATTTCTCGGCATCTATAGTTAAAGGCGTTACATTGCTACTTTGCGATTGGTTGAGCGGTATGAGGTATCCTTTTTTATTAATTTGCGGAATAATTTGTGTTTCCTTTTGGAAATGTTTTGCCTTTATGTTTAAAATGATTTTTTCAGGCCTGTTGGGTATTGCCCATTTTGCAGTTTCAGTAAGCAACATAAAAGATATAGGCAACCAGCTATTAAGGTGGTCAAGGTTTCTTTCTGTAATTTTAATATAGTTTCTATTGAAAACCTTTTCGGAAAGAATAGTTCTTTCTTCACTTTTAGAATTTACTTCATTTGCTAATACCAGTAAATCATCATTGGTGAAATTCATCAGGTAGATACTACTTAATCTGTCATTTAAAGGTATAATTGCTGCAAAAAAGCCATTAAGTGTATTTGTTGATTGGTCTGTTTTTTTAGCCGCCTTGGTTTTGACAGCTCCTGGTTTCTCATCCGGCATGTCAAATGAAGTGTTTTCATCTGCCGATACTACCACTAATTCAGATTGCATTACCGGAATAGCAAAACCATCTTCAATCTCTACTTCTACTAAGGATCTTTCCAAAAGTCTGACGATCTTTCCTTCTTCTTTCCCATGTAATAACCTTACCCGATCTCCTACTTTCATAATTATTGTTTTACTAATCTAATTTTTTTCCTTTTTGAAGGATATCAAATCCCTGCTTTAACTAATGTTGCTATTCTAATTCCAATAAACTTCGGCAGTTCAGTTTTCATTAGTAAATTAATATCTTAATACTACTTTCTCCGGATTAATTTGCTTGGAATCAGCCAATGTTGATAAAAATATTAACCCTTTTATTGAGTTTTGTGGCCTACCATTGGCTCTTATTGGTTAATTATTCATTTCCAGACCATGAAAAGCATCTCATTTGCTCTTTATTTTAAATTTAATGAATTGCTTTTTAAAATCATGTGGAATTGTTATGTTTTTATCGGCTTAGCTGTTTAAAAATATATTGGATGTAATATTAGCCTGTTTTCGCTCCATTCCAATGCGGGAAAGGGTATTGTTATTAAGTTAGCCACATATAAAACAGGCTTTAACCATTTATATTGCGTTTTTATTTTACTGAAATCCACATCAAGACTCAAAAACATTTGTCTTTGGGCTCTGTATCCATTCGCTAGATTTTCATTAGGGTTACCATAAACCATTTCGTTACCACTATATCCAATAGAAAAAGCCATCCAATCAGGGAAAATATTTTTTTTGCTTAGTAAATTGAAATTGGCCGATAGCCAATAGGTTTGGCCATTGTAATCCTTTAACCATTGCTCACTCATACTTCTGCCTAAAGTATTAGGGCGTAGTGAAGCGTAAGAGGAAGGGAAAAAAGAATATTTAGGATGAATATAATTTTCATCCCATAATAATTGTTGAAAAGGGAGAAATGCACCAACTGTATTAGCTATAATATCCCCTAAAGAAGCTCCATAACTAGAGGAATAACCATCCATGATTTCTATTGGCAACATCATGGCAGTACTTGAAATACCGCTCCATAAAAGTGCTTTCTTTTCATTTACTCCTGCTTTCTTTAATAAAAGAGAATTTACCATACTTAAATGATAGGCAGTATAAATATGCCCCGCTTTATCCATTTGGAGCCACAGTGCATTATCGTTAAAAAATGAAAAGGATTGAGCAGATTCATTTTTATACCAAATAAAACCCAAGCCTGTAATAGTACTTGTATATAGAATTGATTCGGTAATAATTACCTTTTTAAGCATTTTATGGTTGATGCTATCCTGTGCTTTGGCATCAAAAGGTGAGAAAACTGCAAAAAATATTATTAAAATCAGTAAATTTTTCTCAAAGTTCAATAAAAATACTAGCCTCAGAAGAGAGGGGGTGTTTTTTAACTGTGCTAGCTTGTTTTTATGATTCGGAAAATTATCCATTTTCAAAATTAAGGATTTTATTCCGGGAATTTATCATCCGTTTAAAGCTTGTTTATAGGTATCCAATGCTCTTTGCCTTGCAAATTTATGGTCCACCATAGGTTCCGGGTAATCTTTTGTACCTAGTTCCGGTACCCATTTTTTAATGTATTTTTTATCTTTATCAAATTTATCTGTTTGACTATAAGGGTTAAAAATTCTAAAGTAAGGTTGTGCGTCTGTGCCGGTTCCGGCCGCCCACTGCCATCCACCATTATTGGAAGCTAATTCGTAATCCAATAGCCTTTCTGCAAAGTAAGCTTCTCCCCAACGCCAGTCGATGAGTAAGTGTTTAGTGAGAAAACTAGCAGTAATCATTCTAACTCTATTATGCATATAACCAGTAGTATTTAGTTCACGCATGCCTGCATCTACAATTGGGTATCCTGTTTTTCCTTCACACCATTTCTTAAAATCCTCTTCATTATTTCGCCAGGGTATGTCATCGTATTTGCTTTTAAAAGCCGAATGTACCACCTGAGGGAAATTTCCAAGAATCATGCTGTAAAATTCCCTCCAAATTAATTCATTTAACCAGGTGTCATTAAGATTTCTGGCTTTTTCAATAGCTTGTCTGATACTGATTGTGCCAAACCTCAAATGAATTCCTAATTTGCTTGTCCCGTTTTCAGCAGGAAGATCTCTCAGTTGATCATATTTTTTTATAATATCTTCCGGGTAGGTTTTTTCAGGTATTTCCAACTTACTTTTTTCAAACCCTAAAGAATTTAGAGTTGGAAAGTCTGGAGAAAATGGATGGAAATTGTCTTTACTGAGGGTAATATTAAAAGGATGGGTATAACCGGAAGCTAATTTTTGTAGCCATTTATTTTTGTAAGGAGTGAAGACTTTATAAGGCTCATTTGAACCATTTAAAATTTCTTCTTTCTCAAAAATAACATGGTCTTTAAAATCATAGAAATTAACACCTTCTTTTTTGAGGAGCAATTCTATTTCATTGTCTCTTTCTTTGGCGTAGGGTTCATAATCTCTGTTGGTGAATACTGATTCAATTTTATACTCATTCAGCAGGTTTTTAAATATTTCTTTTGGTCTTCCATGCTTAATTAATATTCCAGAATCAATTTCCCTCAATTTATGATTCATTTCTGTTAGCCTGTCATGCAGGAAATTTACACGTGCATCTGCTTTAGGCAGCTCATTAAGAATATCAGTATCAAAAATAAATAACGGCAAAACAGGGTTTGCTTCATTCTGAGCATAATGAAGACCGGTATTGTCAAAAAGTCTAAGGTCTCTTCTAAACCAGAATATATTTACTTTCTTCACGTATTTAATTTTGTTAGATAAGTAAAACAGTTTATTGAACTGATAGTTTCAATTTTTAAGGAGTTTCGTCCTCATCTCTTATTATTGCTTCAGATGTAGTAATAACATCTTCATCATTTTTCTTGTCCTTTTCCTGCGAGTTGTCCTCTGCTTCTTCTACCTTTTCTTTATCTTCCTTTTGCTTGTTTTTATTAAATATCTCTTGGATTTTATCAAAGCTTGTTACGTGCAACAAACTTACTCCTGTGCTGGTTGAGGCCGTATTACTAGCCCAATCAATAGTGTTAAAGTTAGTTCTATTATATATTTTCACCCTTAATTTACCATCTTTTGATAGTAAATACTCTACTGACCAATCGCCAAGAATACCTAAAATTTCTTGGTTAACATCATCGGTAACACCTTGAGTAAATCCACCATCTCTGGTGACTCTTAACCTACCATCCAGAAAACTATAAGAGAGCCTAAGCTGAAAAGTATTAAATTGTTCCTGATCAAATGAGCCAAAATCGACATCTATTTCAAGATTTTCATCTATTTGAGTGACCCAGTAACTCAACTGGTTTGACAGGAACTCACTAACGGAATTACCTACAGAACCACTGACTGCAAAGGAAGCCCTTGGTGAGAGTCGCCTAAGTATTATTAAACTAAACACCTGTCTTTTCAGCTCTTGTTCGTCTGCCTCCAGTTCTGTTTTAAAGGCGGCCATTTCTGTACCTAAAGCTAATGGTTGGCCTTCTGCAGAAGTGATGTTTTCCGGGTACCCAGTAATTTCAATATCAAAATCTACCTGAGGTTTTAATAAATCGCCTTGTAGGTCCAGAATTACTTTTGCAGGATATCTTCTTTTTAGCTCAGGACTACTACTATAGGTTGTATCAATAACAGGTAATAGAGATACGTTTTGCTCATAAATTGCTTTAATATCCAGATTTCCCCCATAAGGGTCGCCATCCCATGAAATTCGGCTTCCGGACTGGATTTTAAATTCTTTATTAATGATATTGTATAGGGTAAAGTTATATCCGCCCTCGGTAAGAGTGTAGTCTCCCAACATAGAGAATGCCCCATTTGTGTCAATGTTTAGGCTTATTTTACCATTTCCTCTTCCACGAATGATATCTCCTGATTTTATGTCGAAAATAATTTCTGCATAAGCGTCAGGGGTAATGTCTAAATCCAGATTCAAATTAACGCCAGTTACATTGACCTCACTTATTTCATTTATAGTTCCACTTTTACGATTAGCAGTATCTTTCACATTAATAAAGTGGATAAAATCTTCCTTAGCAACAGAAGAAGTGCTTTCTACTGGAATAAATAACCGGGTACCTTTTTCGGACCTTGCATTGGCGTCAATGGTAAGATTTTCAACTGGACCTTTAATACTCAAATTTCCTGTAACATTGGCATTTCCATAATAAAGTTCATTATCAGCTGCTGTTGTATTTAATACATTGAAAGCATACATTCTTCCTGCCAAATCCAATCGAAGATCAGTAAACCCATAATGTAATAGATCACCAGATATTGTCCCACTATGGCCTTGGTTGTCTATTAACTGTATATCTAATAAGGAGATTTTATCCTGATCAAAACTCACATTACCTGAAAAACTATAAAAGGTATTTAAGTAATTTATACGTAATGCTGCGTCATTTACTCTTCCAACTCCTTTTATTATTGGGTAATTTAAATTACCAGTAATTTTAAATTCGCCGTTTACTTTACCTTTTATATCAGAAAAAATTGTACTGATAAAGGGTTCTGCAATAATAAGATTGGCCTCAGTTAATTGTGCATTTAAATCCAGAGAATTTTCCTTTGCACCCGGCTTATAAGAACCATCAACGAAAATAATATTCTTCTGATTTCTGTCAATCATAAAGTTCATGTTCATTTTTTTATCCTGGGCATTCCAGTCGGTCCTGCCTTTTATATTGCCTATTAAAAACTCATCAATAAAAAAATTACTTATATTAATATCACTTCCAATAATGTACTCATCCTGGTAATTTTGTATTGTGATAAATCCGTTAACAAATCCTTTATAATCTTTTTCAGTCAGGATGCTATTTATACTGGCAATATTAAAACTGTCAATTTGTATATTTAAAACTTTGGTAGTGTCATTAGATAGTTCCCCATTAATTAAAATGCTTTGCTTTTCGGTTTCTACACCAAAATTTTTAAAAATGTAATTTCCATTAGAAAGTATAGCCAAATTATCATCTTTAAATCTCCAGGTTTTTTCAAGTGCATTTATCCTTGATTGCGTAATTTCTATTGAGGTGCTGTCGTCCAAAAAAGTTATAATTCCTGCCAGGTCAAGGTCTCCGTTATAATCTGGTTGTTGTAAAAAACCATTAAAACTGATGGTATTGCCTGTCCATACTAATTCAGCTTCAATATTTTCTGTATTAAAATCTTCAGAAAACTGTTGGGAACGAGAATAAACATATCCCATACCTAGTACATTTCTGGTAGCGTGATCTTTAGAGAATGTAAGATCCACTTCGTTATTTGTAAAAGCGGAATTATTGTAGTTGATAGAATCAATATTGGATGTAAGGTTAAATATACTGTTTTGCCCATTAATGAAACTGCCGACAATATCAGTTCCAGGGCTGATATATAGTTCGGGTAAAAATAACTGAATAAGAGGGTTTATTTTTTTGATTTTCAGATCATATAATACCTGATACTGACTGTGATTTTTAAACCTATTGATATTGCTATAATATTGATCCAGAGTTGCAGCATCGTTTTTAACATTCATCTGAAATTCCTTTATTAAAGTAGTAATGTCTTTTGATAGCTGACTAAAAAGGTATTTACCATTTATTGAGCCTGTCATTAGATCAGAATGTATAAACAAATTTCTGTTGTCACCTTCTTTCTCGGTTCGAATATTAAGAGTGTCAAGGGTAAAAGTATTGCCTTTATATTCTGCATATACATTTCTTAGGAATGTATTCCCTACAATACTATCTAATTCTATACCGCGTCCATCCAATGATCCTGAAGCTTTAACAATTACATCATCTGTTGTAATATTTAATGATTTCAAGTTGATTGTATCTAAATCAGCTATTACATTAATGATGTTTTTATTATTTCTTAGATCGATAGAACCTTCCATCCCTAATTTTAACA
>JBEPWY010000202.1:0-6677 GCA_041642185.1 Marivirga sp. | reverse complement strand
ACTATGGTGTGAACATCAACATTGGAGATTATGTCAATTTTAAAGAAGTTTATAATGGCGAAAAAGGCCCGTTAGATTGTAGTTACTGGGTACTGAGTTATAACCTGGAGAAAGCTAAGAAGCAATTTAAGGATGTACCTAGGATGCTTGAAGCCTTTGAACATTGGTTTGGACCTTATCCTTTCTATGAAGATAGCTACAAATTGGTAGAAGCTCCTTATCTGGGAATGGAGCACCAAAGTTCTGTTACTTATGGAAATAACTACAAAAACGGCTATTTGGGAAGGGATTTGAGCCAGACCGGCTGGGGCATGAAGTTTGATTTTATCATCATTCATGAGTCAGGGCATGAGTGGTTTGCCAACAATATCACTTACAGTGATGTAGCTGATATGTGGATTCATGAATCATTTACTCATTATTCAGAAAGTTTATTCCTGGATTATCACTATGGCACTGAAGCTGGCAATGCGTATGTACAAGGTGTAAGGTCATCCATCCAAAATGACAGACCAATTATCGGGCTATATGGCGTGAGTTACGAAGGCTCTGGAGATATGTATTATAAAGGAGGTAATATGCTTCATACCTTAAGGCAGCTTTTTGATAATGATGAGAAGTGGCGTAATCTTTTAAGAGCCTTAAATGAGGAGTTTTACCATCAGACAGTGAGCAGTGAACAAATAGAGAACTTTATTGAGGAAGCTTATGGTAAACCACTTCAAGGTTTTTTTGATCAATATCTGCGGGATACAAAAATCCCAACTCTCACTTACAGAATATTAAATAACCGACTGCTCTACAAATGGGAAAATACCAATGAGCTCTTTAATATGCCTGTAAAAATTTATATTAACGGAGAACCGGAATGGATTGAACCTTCTTCCACTCAATATAAGGCGTTGGAAAACCTTCCTGAGAATGCAGAAATATCAGTTGACCCTAATTTTTATGTAGCAAAATTTAATTTGACTGAATAAAGCGTGTATCTCAATAGATTAATTTAGGTAAATGGATTAAAAGCAGACATAAATCTCATACTAATGAAGTAATTTTTACTGTTATAATAATTACAATCAATGGTTATTTAGGTGTTGAGATCAACATTTAAAACGAGGGAATTGAGTAAATCCTTTTAAAAAAACACTGTTAATTATAAACCCTATAATCTAACTTAGGTTAAAAAAACAAACATACTTTTTAAACAAAAATATAACAATCATGAGAAAATTATTATCTCTTACTATAACTTCCATCTTTCTATCTGTTATATTCTTTTCTTGTGAAGCTGAGGAGGAGATAGTGCGGGTTATTGAGACCTTTTCCTATGATTTTGAAATTGGAACAGAGGGTTGGACTGGTGGTTTTTCTGATTATAATGCCGATTGGGACGAAAGCCGTTTTAATTTTATGTTTCAGCATACTGACCTTCCCCAGTCAGTAAATGAAGAAGGCATGTCTCTGTTGATTTCCGGGGATAATATAAGCGATGATCTTTTTATGTTTATAAAAAAGAGAATTACAGGACTTGAACCCAACCGTATCTATTCAGTTACATTTGATATCGAACTGGCATCACAATATCCAGAACAATCGGTAGGAATTGGCGGAAGCCCGGGAGCATCTGTATACCTAAAAGCTGGAGGATCTGATATTGAACCTGAAACCACGACTATAGATGGATATGTTGAAATGAATATTGACAAAGGTGGTGGAGCAGAAAGAGGAGATAATATGGAAGTTTTAGGAAACGTGGGTATTCCGGGAGAGGTGTTTGAATACCAATTTATCCAAAGAGATAACTTCAACAATCCTGTGGAAATACAAGCTGATGCATCCGGTAGCCTTTGGGTAATAGTTGGAACAGACTCAGGTTTTGAAGGAACCACTGCTTTATATTATAATAAAATAGAAGTAAGGCTAAAGTAAGAACTTTATAAACTAATAGGCAGCAACTCCCCCATCAGGGCTGGCAGAGTCTGCTGCTCCTGTTATCAAACCAGTCTCCATATCATAAATAATTCCCATTAGCCTTCCCATATTAGCTCTTTCAATAAGTGTATGGCCCATAGCTCCCAAAGCTTGTTGGGTAGCTGGCTCCATTAAATATTTTTCATAAATAATTCTGTTCGGCAACCATTGGTGGTGAATTTTGGAAGTTTCAATGGATTTGTCAATCGGCATCTCATACACTGTTGCAGCTAATATTGATTGAAAAACTGTATTGATAATGGTTCTGCCTCCCGGGCTACCAATTACCATATAAACCTGCTCGTCTTTGGTGACAATAAAAGGGCTCATACTTGAAAGCATTCTTTTTTCAGGGGCTATCTGATTCGCTACCGAACCGTTTTGACCGCCAGAGGTAGTAATACCGGGCACTGCATTAAAATCTCCCATTTCATTATTGAGTAAAAAACCTATCTCAGGTGCATACATCTTCACTCCATAACCATGCTCCAATGTAAAAGTCATGGAAACTGCCATTCCTTTTTTATCCAGTATGGAAAAATGAGTAGTTTCATTTCCTTCATTAAAATGTCCAGTGTAAGTGCTGTCAATAGGTGTTGCCTTTTCCGGGTTTATGCTTGCAACTAGCTTAGCGGCATAATTATCTGTTAGCAAACTATCAATAAAGGTATGATTGAGAAAATCAGGATCTCCCATATACACAGCACGGTCTGCAAATGCCCTGCGCATAATTTCAGCCAGGTAATGGTAGTATTCAACAGAAGCAAAATCTGGTGTTTCTTTCAGTTGATCAAACATTTTAAACATCTGACTCACAGCTAAGCCTCCTGAACTTGGTAAAGGCATACCATACAAATGATACTCTCTAAATTCTGTATGCACAGGGGTTCTCTCTATTGCTTCATATCTTTTGAGGTCTTCTTGGGTAATAATACCATCCATTTTCTGAATATATTCCACCATTTTTTCAGCAACAAACCCTTCATAAAATCCTTTTGGGCCTTTTTCCTGTATTATTTTTAGTGTATTAGCTAATGCAGTTTGTTTCCAGGTCTCACCAAACTGCACTACCTCACCTTTGTCATTTCTAATGAAAGCCTGCATCTCAGGGTATTTTTCAGCTTCTTTCGCAAAATTTTTAAAATCTTTAGCAATACGGTAAGTAAGCGGAAAACCTTCTTCTGCCAAAACGATAGCAGGTTGTACTAATTGATCCCATGGTAATTTCCCATACAGTTGATGGGCTTTGTATAAGCCTGCTACGGTGCCTGGCACCCCTATAGCCAATGCAGTATTATGATTTATGCCGCTTTTCAGGTTCTCCTCCGCATCTAAAAACATACCCGCAGTAGATGCCAGAGGAGCTTTTTCCCTTGCGTCAATTGTGGTTACTTGTCCGTCCTCCAATCTTATCACCATAAAACCTCCTCCACCTATATTCCCGGCCCAGGGCCAGGTAACAGCAAGAGAAAAGGCAGTTGCCACTGCTGCATCCACGGCATTGCCTCCTGCTTTTAATATTTGGGTCCCATTTTCTGAAGCCAAATCAGAAGCACTCACCACCATCCCATTTTTGGCATAGACTTGCGCTTGCAGTTGACCGGGTATAATTAAAAGGGAAATGAAAGCACAACAAAAGCTGATAAAGTTTTTAAAGCAATACATAACGCGGTTAAATTAAAAAAACAATGGTATAATTTACAAGATATTAAATTAGCCTTGGGTTATCAGTTAAATCAGCTGAATTCAAATTCAATAAAAGTGAATAAGGGCCAGGCTGGTATTAATCGGACTTGAATTAGGAATTATAATTTATGGTATCATAAATTTTCTCGTAAAATCGGCTTCCTCTTTCAATACATAAAGGAAATAAACCCCTGTACTAATTGTCTTGGGGAGAATGATAGTGATTTGGTGAGGTTGAAATCGTAACCCCTCCCATTTAATTCTTTTTCCAAAGGCATCATATAAATAAAGGTTTTTAAGTGTTTCCTGGCTTGATTCATTCATTACCAGGTTTAATTCAAAACCAGGTTCAACAGGGTTAGGATAAACCACATAACTGATCAAGGTATCTGAAGACTCATCAGGAAATACTACCACAGGTCCTTCAGGATCCTCCTCTCCTTCTGAACATTGAGATACCTTAGCAGCTACCTCTACTCTTACACCAGCTAAATTATTGTAAACAAATTCACCTGGGCAGGCAGTATTACAACCATCACGGTGGCCAGCTATAACACCTAAATTACTATTTAAGGGATGAGGATTTTGAGTCAGAGGATCAAGATTATCCTTAAATGCTTTCCAGGCAAACAATTGCTCAATTGTAGAATAGGCAGATCCGGTAGCATCTTGCTCCTGAAAATTGCCCAATAAACATACTCCCATGGTATTGGAGTTTGATCCACAGAAATGAGCACCTATTACTTTGTCCTGCTCGCCATCAGCGGGGTCCCTTCCTGCATACAACATGCCATCAGGGGCTATCAGGTAATTATAACCAATATCAGACCATCCGTTTTCCTGCGTGTGTAATATATAAATATCTCTTACCGCCTGCCTATAATTAGTAATAGAATTAGGATAAGCAGAATGATGGACAATCATATTTCTGGTGGTAGTGAAACTTCTTTTATAATTGGGCTCACTTAATCCACTTCTCCACTCCGACTGCTGAACAATAGTGGGCAATTCACAATTATTTAAGGCTTCATAATTTCTCTCTTCTTTTTTGTTGTCATCTTTCTTTTTTTCTGAACCTTCACCAGCACTATTGATTAAAACCAAATGTATCCCCTCTATGCCTTCAGGGAAAATTAAATCCAGGCTTTGTTGAGGTTTATCAAAGTGGATAAGCGTTGAATAATAAAATTCTGAGTTCTCAGGGGAATGTGCCTCATTATAAAATGGAATGGTATCATTTTCTGCAATAAGTGAAAACTCAGAAAAATCCAGTGAATTTTTACTTTTAAGTGCTATAGCAGTATAAGCAAAAGGTATTATTTCATTTAGTCTTTGTTGAACACCCGAAAAATCTAAATAAGCATTAGCATGCCTGTTATTATCATTAATCCTTAAGGCTGACACTCTGTTTTGAGCGAAAGAGCCAAAAACAGTTAAAAACAAAATAGCGGACAGTAAAAAATTCTTTATCTTCATAATCATTACAGTAACGAACAAAATTTAATATCTTACGTTTTAAAAGACCAAATTAAATTGATTAATATGAACAAAATTAAGTTAAGCATTTTAGTATTATCATTAACCGCCTTTACTTTTTTTCAATTTACTCCTAAAGGTGAACAATTTCTTAAAACAAACTTAAGAATTACCATTCAGGATGATTTAGGGAATATTCAGGAAGGCGCTTTTGTAACGTTGTACGATAATAACGAAGATTATAGAAGTAGTGAAAATCCTGTTGCCGGACCTAAAGAAACTGACAAAAGAGGACGTGTTACATTTAAAGGCTTAGAAGCTAAAACATATTATGTAAATGCCTCAAAAGGTGATATGAATAATAATATGTTAGGTGTACAAACGGATACTCTGGTAGAGGGGAAATTAAACAGAACAGCGATTGTAATTCAATAGAAGCTAAATCTTAAATATAAAAGGGCTGTATCAATTAATTGATACAGCCCTTTTTCTTTGCATGATGAATTAAAAAACTCTAATAGTATTAAGCAATGTCCCGCTTTGCTATTAGTAAATAATTAAAAAATAGACTCAAAAAATACCAGCCTAAAGCGATTAGCAAACTTCCTACTGCTACATAATTCTGAATTTCCATGAATACATATCTTTGAAATGGAATCTCTACCAAATTATTTACAGCATTGATAGGGAAAAGTGAAATCAGCCAATGATCGTCGAATTTATAATTCAAAAATCCAACTAAGGCAGGTTCCAAAAACAGACCATAAAAGCATAAAGCGATAATAGCGAAACCGGATTTCTTAAGCAATAAAGAAATGAGCATACAAATGTTAAGGAAAGTAATTAGCTCCACAAAATGCGCCAATAAAAAATCCATTCCGGTAAAGAATAAATGAGGTTCAAAATTGGAGGCATGTATCAACCCCATTACTGTACCTGCAACAAACAGGACAAGCACATTAAAAATACTGAAGCTAAAAATCATCATTTGCTTGGACCAAAGAAATGATTCAGGCGACATGCCATCAATTATATTTTGACGGATAGTTCTGAAGGAAAATTCATTGGTAACCGAAATAATCACAATAAACCCTAAAAAGAACTTTAGGTAGGAGGCCAAATAAGTAAGGTTCTGCCATACATCCGGAAAGTCATAAAAAGGAATAATGGAGGGGCTAATTCCTTCGAATTCCATACCTGAGCTTTGCATCCATGATAGCAAAAGTTTAACACTGCTTAATATTAATAGCAATAAAATGAAGTACAATATTGCTAACCTATTGAATGTTTTATAATTTTTAAGTTTTAACCACTCTATTTGTAATAATTTCCACATAATATCAGGCTGATAAAAGTTCTAAGAATTGTTTTTCCAATGATTTATTGATGTAAGCCAAATGGGTAAGTGTAACCCCTTTTTCAATTAAATATTCATGAAAATTAATGATGTTAACCTGCTCTTCAAATTGCACTTCAAGTCTATTTAAATTATTTTTACGGATCATTTTAACTCCATGAAACTCCTTTATGAGCAATTCTAAATT
>JBEPWY010000201.1:0-6716 GCA_041642185.1 Marivirga sp. | reverse complement strand
CTTGGTCGAGACCGTCTCAAACTGAGACCAAGAGTGGGTCGACCCAATTCGCACATGTAACAACATCACACACTTTTTCTTGTTTTTTCTATTTTTTGTACATTTTTTAATTTAAGCAACACTTTATCTACAATTTGTAAAGAACCCAATTTAAAACCAGTAAACCTTCTCAACATTTCATCATGATTTCCTGTAACATAATATGTTTTAGTTCCCTTGCTTACCATTCCTAAAATATGCTTTACCACTTTCATGTGAGACTTTGGCCAATAATTTTTACTGAATTGCCATATATCTATTATATCACCATTTAATATCAAAATTTCAGGTTTTACACTTTTTAAATAATCAAGAAGTTCTTTGGCTCTGCAACCATAAGTTCCTAAGTGGATATCTGAGAGTACAAGAATCTCTATTTTCCTTTTTTTATTTCCCATTGCTTAATTTATATAGCGGCGCATTGAATTAATTTAACTGTCGGGATTTCTTCTAAAATATTGATATTCATTTCATGATCTTTATTATTTTATTAAATAAAGATCGCCTTTAAGTATTAACAGGTGAGTAACTAAATATTATTCAATTGTTAAGTTTTTAAAGTGTCATTGGTTATTTGTTGAGCATAAGGCATCTCCTTCAGTTTTTACTTTTAATTTACAGCAATATTAAAATTCATCACCTCTTAGTGGTTTTCATCTAAAACTTCAGCTATTGGTAAAGCACTAAAACATATACTTGCAGATCAATTTTATCAAGGGCATTCAAAGTTTTCTCAAAAGGACTAAGACGTTACTTTTCTGAAGATGGAATTGAGGCAGGAAACTTAAAACAACATATAAAAAAGCATTGCTTGTTTTGCCGTCATTTGGGAATTTAAAAAATTTCTGGACGAGTATGGTTATAGGTTTTTATATTTCAAGATCAATGACATTTACGAGGGCGATTGATATTTTCCTTCGTAATTTCTTACCAAAACCCATTAATTTTACTTCCTTTTGTGTATATTTAGTATATTAAAGAATCGTTCTTTGTCAGTTTGAAAGTAGCTGAACAAAACACAATTGATACTATAAAGAATTAAAATAAAAGTGTCCAATTAGTGTCCATATTAGCAGTAAGTTTGATAAGTACTTGAAAATCTGTAATATTTAAGGTAGAAGTGGAGGTCAGGTGAGCCCACTAACAGAAAGCTTCGGTAGTAATACCGGAGCTTTTTTGCTTTAGGATGAATTCATTTTCTGAGTTAATCATCTACTATAGGCTCAAATCAAGATTAAAATACATTAAAACAATTTTAATTTTCTTCGGAATTATTTATTTAATGTATATTGGAAGTTGAAAATAGTAACCCTCTTTAATTAATATTGAAAGGTTATTATGTTTTATTTTCTTTATTTTATGTAAACTATTTTATAATATTCTATGGATTCATTTATCGATCAACAATTCAGTTCTCAAGAACAGCAGTTAAAAATCTCAGACTTATCAAAATCTTATTTAAATGAAACGGCGAAATGGGGGCAGTTTTTGTCTATTGTCGGATTTATAGGAATAGGTATAATGGTCTTAATGGGCTTAGTTTTTAGTTTCTCTTTTAATGCCCTTCAACATCTGCCTATGGGTAATAATATGCCGGCTGGTTTTAGTTTCCTTTTCGGACTAGTGTACATTGTAATAGGTATAATCTATTTCTTTCCCTGCCTTTATTTATTCAGGTTTTCTAAAAAGACAAAAGATGCTTTACAGTTAAATAATGAGGAATCTCTAACAGTAGCATTCAGTAATCAAAAATCTGTATTTAAATTTATGGGTATTTTTACTGTTATCGTCTTAGGGTTTTATGCGATTATGTTTTTAATCGGAATATTAGGCTTAATGGTATAAGATTAAAGATAAAAATTTAAAATTAGTAAGCTTCGGTAATGATACCGGAGCTTTTTTGTTTTACAGTTAATTCTCTATTTAGTTTAATTATAAACTAATGATATTTAGAGTATTAGCTCAACTATTCAACTGGATATATCGATTATATAGGTACGAACCAAAAAATAAGAAATTATGGAAAGTACATGCAATAATTGTAATTACTGGGAGCCACAGGCAGCTGTAGCTAAAAATAGAGATAACTATGGTGAGTGTAATAAATTAAGCCATCTGGAATCTAAAGACGATCCTGATTATATCATACCCGTTCTTAATGAAGGTAAAGTAGTAGAAAGAAATGCAAAAGCCATAGAGTATATTACTGGAGCGAGCTTTGGCTGCAACCAGTTTGCCAGAGCTTAATTGTAAGAATGAGTTTATCATTTTAGAAGCATCATGATTATTTGTCATGATGCTTTTTTTGTGCTTTATATGAAAATTAACTAGCTAGTGAAAAGTATGAGGGGAAAGGAATAGCCTAGTCTCTATATTTTGTTTTAGCCATACAATGCCGCATATTTGCATTCGTTTCACCTGATCGGCTATGAAAAACTCGAATACAATAGAAATAATACTTTTTGATTTAGGCGGTGTCATCATTAACCTGCATACTGAAAGAACCATTGAAGCCTTTGCTAAATTATCCGATTCTACTGTAGAAGGGGTCAAGCAAGCATATGAAAATGCGGAGTATTTTAAGGTATTTGAAAAAGGAATGATTTCCGAATCCGATTTCAGAAATGAATTAAGAAAAGATTTAGGTTTAGATGCCACTGATCAGGAGCTAGACGATGCATGGTGTGCTATGCTGGGCACTATTCCTCAGGAAAGGATAGATCAAATTAAGGAATTATGTGAAAAATATACTTGCATTATCTTAAGCAATACCAATTCCATTCATGAACGAGCTTTTCATCAAATTTTAAGAGAATCAACCGAGTACCAACACTTGAATGATATATTGCATCATGTACATTTTTCACATGATCTGAATATGCGGAAACCTGATATAGAGATTTATCATAAAGTACTTGATATACATCAAATTGAATCTCAGAAGGTAATATTTTTGGAAGATACTGAGCCAAATTTAACTACAGCGGCACAAGCAGGAATACATACATTGCATATTCCAAGAAATAGTGGTTTTTACTCATTGCTTTCGGATAAATTAAAACAAATAGGGAATGATTGAGAAAAACAATAAGTATTACCTGAAGAAAATTGCCTTATTTGTAATTACCTTCATTTGCACCACATTGGCTGGTGCAGAGTGGGCTACAGGTAAATTTCTCTTCTATTCTCCTGATTATTCCTGGGCTGATTTTACAGCAGGATTTGCCTATTCAATACCATTTTTACTTATTCTGGGTGTACATGAGTTTGGGCACTTCTTTACAGCCAAATATCATCAGGTGGAAGTGACCCTGCCCAATTTTATACCAGGCTGGCTGGGTTTTATACCGACCATGTCGTTCGGTACTTTTGGGGCTTTGATCAGTATTGTCGGCCCAATCCGATCACGTAAGCAATATTTCGATATAGGAGTAGCCGGTCCTTTGGCAGGCTTTGTAGTGGCGTTGGGCGTGATTTGGTATGGTTTCGCTACTTTGCCTCCGCAGGAATACATATTCGAAGTTCATCCTGAATACGAACAATACGGGATGGATTATGAAGATTATGTGTATGAAGACAGAGAGGTAGAATCAATCGTGTTGGGAAACAATATCATTTTTTGGTTTTTTGAGAAGTATGTGGCCGATCCGGAAAGGCTGCCAAACCACCGCGAAATGATGCATTACCCCGTTCTCCTGGCCGGGTTTTTAGCATTGTTTTTTACAGCGCTTAACTTGTTACCTATTGGCCAATTGGATGGAGGTCATATTATTTACGGTATTTTCGGGGCCAATAAACATCGCTGGATAGCTACAATTTTATATTTCATTCTTGCTTATATAGCAGGCTTGGGTTTAATTACTGTAGAAACCACCCTCGATTCGCTCCCCTGGAAGTCCATATTATATGTTGGCTTTTTATTTTTATGCTTTAAGGGATTAAATTATAGCCTGAAAACTACCATTTTACTCGCTTTCGGTATTTTTCTTGCGCAGTACCTCACAAGTATCATCACCAAAGATTTCAGTGGTTTTCAAATATATTTATTGTTTGTGTTTATTTTAGGAAGGTTTATAGGGGTCCGTCACCCGCAGACAGCCGATGAAACTCCTTTAAGCCTTGAAAGAAAGATTTTGGGTTGGATTGCTTTGCTTATTTTTGTGTTATGCTTTAGTTTCAGTCCTATTTCGATGGAGTAATTGTGTATATAAGTAGTGGTTTTAGGTCAGGATGCCATAGGTTTCACCTATGGTAGAAGGAAATTCCACCATATTTCTGCCTGCCACGCCGTGGTGCGTGTCTCATGCACCACCAGGTTGATACGGCCTTTAGCTTTTTGTTATTTTATTTCAAAATATTTATCAACAATTCAATTATTGTCTTCCTTAATCGCTCGACTTTAATTAATTTCAACATCTGAATTTCGAAAACCTTCTCAGCATCTTTTTATGTATTTAATCTACGATACCGAAACCACTGGATTGCCGCAAAATTACAATGCTCCTATGTCCGATTCCGACAATTGGCCGCGTTGTGTGCAGATTGCCTGGCAACTGCATGATGCTAACGGTAAACTGCTGGATGCTCAAAATTTTATTGTAAAGCCCGAAGGATTTGATATACCCTACAACTCTGAAAAGGTGCATGGTATTTCTACCGAAAGAGCGCATAAAGAAGGTGAGCCACTGATAGAAGTTTTAAAGGCTTTTTCTGATGTGCTGGAGAAAACCGAAGTGGTTGTGGGGCATAACATCAGCTTTGATATTTCCATTATGGGGGCAGAAATGCTTCGTAAATCATTGTCTGAAAAAGAGCTTGCCAACAAAAAAATAATTGATACCAAAGATGCATCTACTGACTTTTGTGCAATTCCCGGTGGGAGAGGGGGGAGGTTCAAATGGCCTACGCTTACCGAACTGCACATTAAGCTTTTCGGCAAAGGCTTTGGAGATGCCCACGATGCAGCTTATGATGTGGATGCCACTGCCAGGTGTTTCTTTGGGCTGATTAGCGAAAAAGTGGTGAAGCCGGAAGATGGAACTTTGGTAGAAGCCATTCATTATGAACCGCCTGTACTGGCAAAAGCTAATTTCGCTACCAGCGATAAAAGTGATGAAAAAGCTGCTGAAGATGCATTAAAAAAAGCCAAGAAAGCAGATATATCTGGCCTGAACGATACTCCTTTCGTACACCTGCATTGCCATACGCAATTTTCAATTTTACAGGCTACTACTGAAATACCGGCTATGATGGCGAAAGCTAAAGAATTAGGTATGCCAGCTATTGCAATGACTGATCATGGTAATATGATGGGTGCCTATAATTTTGTGAGGGAAGCCCATAAAGTAGGGATAAAACCAATTGTAGGTTGTGAGTTTTATCTCTGTAACGACCGAAATAATAAAAAAAGTAAGGATGATGGCTACCAAACGGTGCTGTTGGCCAAAAATAAAAACGGGTATCATAACCTGGCAAAGCTAAGCTCCACAGCATTTGTGGAAGGCTTTTATTATGTGCCAAGAATAGACAGAGAGGTTTTAATTCAATATAAAGAAGACCTGATTGCCACCACAGGTGGTGTTTGGGGAGAAGTGCCATTCCTCATTTTGAATGCTGGAGAGCAGCAGGCAGAAGATGCTTTTGTCTGGTGGAAAGAGAATTTCGGCGAAAACTTTTATGTGGAATTGAACCAGCACGGTATTCCTGAAGAGCAGAAAGTAAATGAGGTGTTATTGAAATTTGCTAAAAAGTATGACGTAAAATATTTCGCCGCCAATAATACCTACTACACAAATAAAAACGATGCAGAAGCACACGATATCCTTATTTGTGTGAAGGATGGCGACTTTGTCAGCAAACCTAAAAAGTACATAGGTAAGCGTGGCCGTGAATTCCGTTACGGACTGCCTAACGATGAATTCTACATCAAATCTCCGGACGAGATGAAAAAGCTGTTTGCAGAATATCCGGAAGCGATCATGTGCACGGCTGAAATTGCAGATAAAATAGAAGGTTATGAGCTTGCCCGGGACGTGCTCTTGCCTAAATATGGTATTCCTGAAGAGTTTGTAGATCCACAGGATGAGGTGGATGGCGGTAAAAGAGGTGAAAATGCTTACCTGAGACATATTACTTATGTGGGTGCTGAAAAAAGATATCCTGAAATCACTTCTGAAATAAAAGAACGATTAGATTTTGAGCTGGCTACCATTGAGAAGACAGGTTACCCTGGTTACTTCCTGATTGTACAAGATTTTACCACTGCCGCCCGTGAAATGGATGTAGCTGTTGGGCCCGGAAGGGGTTCCGCAGCAGGATCAGCCGTAGCTTATTGCATCGGTATCACCAATATGGATCCCATTAAATACGATCTCCTTTTTGAGCGTTTCCTAAATCCGGATCGTGTGTCATTGCCCGATATTGATATTGATTTTGACGACCATGGCAGGCAGAAAGTTATTGATTATGTGATTGAGAAATACGGAGCCAACCAGGTGGCCCAGATTATTACTTACGGTACTATGGCGGCCAAATCGGCTATTAGAGATACCGCCAGGGTGATGGAACTGCCACTTTTTGAGGCAGATAAAATCGCCAAATTAATACCCGACATTAAATTGAAGGCTTTGTTTTCTCTTGAGGGAGATAAAAAGAAATTATCGGCCAAATTGAAAAAT
>JBEPWY010000200.1:0-6800 GCA_041642185.1 Marivirga sp. | reverse complement strand
TACTTTATTAGTGGCTATGCTCACAAATTTAATAGTTTTGCCGGCACTTTTACTTACTTTTGACGACGGTAAACGCAAAAAAGACAATCACCCTCTGATAGAACAATACCATGAGGATTTTTATCTGGCCTCTGATGATGAGGAAATAGATTTAACTAAGATAAGCAAAGAAAACAGATCAGCCGGAAACGGAGATTCTGAAGAAAAAAATAGATAATACAATGGGTCAATACAAAGAGTACAAAAACCTGAATTATGCCGATCTGGCAGACAATATTTTAGCCTATTGGAAAGAGAATAATATCTTCCAACAATCAATTGATACCCGTTCAGGAAATCCATCATTTACATTTTATGAAGGTCCTCCATCAGCGAATGGTACTCCGGGTATTCACCATGTAATGGCGCGTACTGTAAAAGATATATTTTGCCGTTATAAAACATTAAAAGGTTTTCAGGTAAAAAGAAAAGGAGGCTGGGACACCCATGGTTTGCCTGTAGAGCTTCAGGTTGAAAAAGAACTAGGAATTACCAAAGAGGATATTGGTAAGAAAATCTCAGTTGAAGAATATAATCAAAAATGCCGTGAAGCGGTAATGAAGTTTAAGGGCGAATGGGATGACCTCACCGTGAAAATGGGCTACTGGGTAGATCTTGATAATCCTTATGTTACTTTTGAGCGCGACTATATGGAAACAGTATGGCATTTGCTCAAAAAATTCTACGATAAAGGATTATTGTACAAAGGTTATACGGTACAGCCTTTTTCGCCTTGCGCCGGAACAGGTTTAAGTTCGCATGAGCTTAATCAGCCCGGAACATATAGAGATGTTAAAGACACTTCCGTTACAGCCCAGTTTAAAGTCAAAAAGAATGTAAACTCTGCTTTTCTGTTTGAATCCGAAAGTGAAGATGTTCGCTTTTTAGCTTGGACTACCACGCCCTGGACATTGCCTTCCAACTGCGCACTGGCCATAGGTGAAAAAATTGATTATGTAAAAGTTAGTACTTTCAATCCATATACTTTTGAACCTGTTTCAGTAGTATTGGCGGAGGCATTGGTAGGAAAGCATTTTTCTGCCAAAGCAAAAGATATACCGTTGGCCGATTATAAAAAAGGAGATAAACTGATCTCTTATGAAATCAAGCAACGCTTTAAAGGTATAGAGCTGGTAGAAACACGCTATGAGCAATTAATGTCTTATGTTACAAGTGAAGAATTAGAAAAAAATGCTTTCAGAGTTATCCCCGGTGATTTTGTAACTACAGAGGATGGAACAGGTATTGTTCATACTGCATCTGTTTTTGGTGCAGACGATTTTCGCGTTGCCAAGCAAAATAATGTGCCGGCTGTAATGGTAAAAGATGAATTGGGCCAGGATGTTCCATTAGTGGATAAGCAGGGTAAATTCGTTGAAGAAGTATCAGATTTCGCAGGTAAATATGTGAAAGAAGAATATTATGATGATGCCACCAGAAACAATCCTGACTTTAAACCTACCGATGTGCTTATTGCCATCAAATTAAAAGAGGATAACAAAGCATTTAAAGTAGAAAAATACGAGCACTCCTACCCTCATTGCTGGAGAACAGATAAACCTATTCTTTACTATCCACTTGACTCATGGTTTATCAAAACCACAGCCATGAAAGACCGATTGGTGGAGCTCAATAAAACCATTAATTGGAAACCGGCTTCAACAGGAGAAGGCCGTTTTGGAAACTGGCTGGAAAACCTGGTTGACTGGAATTTAAGTCGTTCCAGATATTGGGGAACACCTCTTCCTATTTGGGTAACCGAAGATAGAACTGAAATGAAATGTATCGGCTCTATGGCTGAGTTGAGAGAAGAAGTGGCCAAATCAGTAGGTGCAGGATTTATGCAGGCTGAATTGGCGGAAGATTTTGATTTACACCGCCCTTATGTGGATGATGTGTTTTTGGTAAGTGCCTCAGGACAAAAAATGACTCGTGAAGCGGATCTAATTGATGTTTGGTTTGATTCAGGCGCTATGCCTTATGCACAATGGCATTATCCATTTGAAAACCAGGAGCAATTCGACAATAATTATCCTGCAGATTTCATTGCTGAAGGTGTGGATCAAACCAGAGGTTGGTTCTTTACTTTGCATGCCATTTCAGGTATGCTATTCGATAAAGTAGCCTTTAAAAATGTAATTGCCAACGGTCTTGTTTTAGACAAGGAAGGCAATAAAATGTCCAAGCGATGGGGCAATGCTATCAACCCTTTTGAAACATTGGCAAAATATGGTCCTGATGCCACTCGCTGGTATATGATCAGCAATGCCAATCCATGGGATAATTTAAAATTTAATGTTTTAGGAGTTGAAGAAGTACAAAGGAAATTCTTTGGCACGCTTCAAAACACCTATAACTTCTTCGCATTATATGCGAATTTAGATGGCTTCACTTTTGAAGGAGATTATATTCCTTTGAATAAAAGAACAGAAAGTGACCGTTGGGCATTATCTAAGTTAAATTCATTGGTTAAAGCAGTAAATGAAGCTTATGACCAATATGAACCTACAAGAGCCGCACGTTTAATACAGGAATTTGTCACAGGAGATTTAAGTAACTGGTATGTTCGGTTGAACAGAAAAAGATTCTGGAAAGGCGAATATAACGAAGATAAAAAAGCTGCTTATCAAACACTTTATGAATGTCTGGAGAAAATAGCTATTCTTTCTGCTCCAATTGCTCCTTTCTTTACGGATCAGTTGTTTCAGGATTTAAACAAAGTGAGCAAGAAAGATGCATCTCTTTCTGTACATTTAGTTGATTTCCCTGTTGAAGATGAGAAGGTTATTGATCCATCATTGGAAGAAAGAATGTCATTGGCCCAACAGATAAGCTCATTAACGCATTCTATCAGGAAAGCGCAGAAGATAAAGGTAAGACAGCCTTTAGGTAAAATTTTAGTGCCTGTTTTGAATGAGCATACCAAAAAGCAAATTCAGGCGGTAGAAGATTTGATAATTTCCGAAGTGAATGTAAAAGCGGTAGAGTATATAGATGATGCTTCAGGAGTTCTTGTGAAAAATGTAAAGCCTAATTTCAGAAAGCTAGGACAGCATTTTGGTCCTAAAATGAAACTTGTAGCCAATATCATCAATGAATGGGGAAAAGAAGAAATCTCAACTATTGAAAAAGATGGACAAATTGAAATCACTCTTGATGGCGAAAAGGTGAATTTACTTTTGGAAGATGTGGAAATCACCTCTAAAGATATCCCAGGTTGGTCAGTAGCCACAGAAGGTGGACTTACAGTCGCTTTGGATATTAACATTGATGAAGAGCTAAAGAAAGAAGGAATAGCGCGGGATTTAGTAAACCGTATCCAGAATATCAGAAAAGACCAGGGTTTAGAAGTACAAGATAAAATCCATATTGCAGTTGAAAAGGGAGATAATTTGGTTGAAGATGCTATTTTTCAGAACAAAGCCTATATTTGCGAGGAAACCCAGGCGCTTTCATTAGAATTAAAAGATCAAATAGAAAATGGTACTGCCTTGGAAATTGATGATTTGAAAATTAACTTAAGCATTTCCCTATAAACCAAAAAACTAGTGAAGTATTCAAAATATTTTTTCCTGGCTATTGCCATCATCATTCTTGATCAGGCTGTAAAATTGTTTGTTCATTTTAATATGGAATTAGGATCAACAGGTCAGATAGTCGTTTTCGATGATTGGTTCAAATTATATTATACCCTGAACCCGGGAATGGCTTTCGGAATGCAGTTCGGATCAGATTATGGAAAGTTGGGCTTAACGCTTTTCCGTATAGTAGCAATGGTTTTCATTGCTTACTATTTATATAAACTGGCGAAGGACAATACTCATCAAGGTGTATTATGGAGTATGGCCTTAATATTAGGTGGCGCGATAGGCAATGTAATTGATAGTACATTTTATGGTGTTTTCCTTGATAACGCCCCCTATGATGCCATCACTCCATGGTTTCATGGACAGGTAGTAGATATGTTCTATTTGGATATCTGGGAAGGACGTGTAGCTGATTGGGTGCCATTATGGGGTGGTGATTATTTATCCCTATGGCCTATATTTAATATAGCGGATGCGGCTATATTTACTGGTGTGGCTATAATCCTTATATTCCAGAAAAGATTTTTTAATGCAATGAAACAAGAAACAAATGCCTAATTTCTTAAAAGTGCTTATCATTGTACCTTTCTGTAATTAACTTTAAATTTCAACTTCTATTGGAGGAAATAAAACTGACAATGGAAAGCCCTTATTTAACCAAATGATAACTTTCAGCTATTTGGCAGAATTTACAATCATTGGCAAGTTTGAAGAACGCTAAACTAACCTCTATTAAACTCCATAATAGTTTAAACTTATCTCAGCTAACAAAGAATTCTCGTGCGGCGTACGGATTTTCGATAATGTAGAGGGTTTGGCCTTCATTTAAAAACCCTTTGATTCGTCCTGAAAACGGTTGACACTTTCTTCTTCAAATTTACTGTTTTTCTTTTGCTATATAAATCATATATTCTTAAGTACAGACTCATCTTTCTTAAGGTAGATTATGCAAAAATACAATTCAGGAAAGTCTTAAAATTATTACTCTTTCCATCAAAAGAAGCAAGTCAAAAATATTTGTTTGAATATTAAGAGTAGAAAATATCTTATATATAAAGTCATAAAAATTACTTCCTCGGAAAAGGCCTTTGTTTATTAATAATAAAAAGGATATTAATTAGCATTAAGAAATTTAGTGTCATAATTATTGAAATAAAAAAAGGCCTGGATAAATCCAGGCCTTCCTATTAATAAATATCTATTAATCTTAATATACTAAGATTGGATCAGCAGTTCCATCAGGATCTCCGATCACTGTTCCGTCTGTAGTATTACCACCTAGTAATAAAACACCGGCAGCATGAGGAGCGGCCATTGAAGTTCCACTGATAGTATTATAACCACCATCTTTCCAAGTAGAGTTTATAGCTACCCCTGGCTGGCAAAATTCAATTGGAGGATTTCCATAATTAGAGAATGAAGCAAAAGTATCATTAATATCCATTGCAGAGATAGTATAAACATTATTATACTCTACTCTTGCAGGAGATGACTCATTAGCATCCGCGCTTTCGTTACCAGCAGCTAATACCATTTTGATTCCTGCATCAGCAGCTGCTCTTACAGCATTATCCAAAGCTTCCGAAATAGGACCTCCTAAACTTAAGTTAGCAACATCACCAGCTGATCCGTTTGCAGCAACGTGATCTACTCCGGCAACAACACCTGAATAAGAACCACTACCACGTGAATCCAATACTTTAATTGGAATAACAGTAGCACCTGCAGCAACACCAATAACACCAACAGTATTATTTTTTGCAGCAACAGTACCAGCTACGTGAGAACCATGTCCGTTACCATCATCAAGAGATTGACCATCTTTTCCTGAAGTAAATGCATTATAACCTCTTGAAGCATCAACAGTTAAATCTTCGTGATCTAAATCAATACCAGTATCGATGATCCATGCAACAGAAGTTCCAGTATAAGCAACCCCACCATTTACTCTAGTGATACCGTATGGAATAGTTTGGTCTGTAGTTCCATCTCCACCACCATCATCAGGATTGTCATCGCAAGGACCGCCATTAGGCGTTCCACAAGGAGGTGCTAAAGTAACTATTCTATCTTGCTCAATAGAACCAATTCTTTTATCTTTCTTTAATTCAGCTAATCCTTTTTCGTCTACTCTTAAAGCAAAACCCTGAATAGCTTCAGAATAAACACTGATAATGTTTTCTTTGGCAATATTACTTTCTGACAATAAAACTTCAGTTTGAGAAACTACAGCTAATCTTCTTTCTGATACAGTAGCTGATGAACGCAGTTGAGAACTGGCGTCTTCATTAAAAGTAACAATATATTGTCCGGGAATCAATTCGCCATTCTTACTTTCATTAACCTCTAACATGTTTGAGGTTTCATTCACTTTCATTTCATCCTGATTTGTACAAGATGCGAACATTGCTGCTACAACAAATAGAGACAGCAAAGATTTTGTAAAGTTTTTCGGTTTAAACATAATGTAATTTTTAGTTTAACAATTGATTTCTACAAATCACATAAAAAGATATTACACCACAAAATAAAAATATATCTTTTCAATAAAAATAAATACTATTAACCTTATAGTGCAACTTTAACCATCTTTTATTAAATAATATTGCATTATTACAGAATATATACTTGTACCGATCATACAATTCAAGCGTAATATTTGATGGCTTTTGCAATATTTATCAATATATTCTACTTGTATTTTAACCTAAAAAGATATATAAATAATGTAAGGATATTTCAGATTAGCAGTTAACATCAAGCCTATTATCTAAAATATGAATAAGCTTACATCAAAAAAATAACTTAATGAGATAAAGAGCAGAAATATTATCTGGTTGTTTTATGCTAAATTAAAAGTACTAATTGGGCCAGACCACAAATAAAAAGGAGAATAATTAGTGTGAGTTTATAGTCATTATTCTTAATTACATAAAAGTATAAGAAAGATAATATCAGTACCATTGGAATAATAAATCCGAATACAGAGAATACACCATATCTCTGAGAATATATTTGGCCAGGATGATCCAGCGATTCTACTTTTAATACTTCTTTGGTAATAGAAGTTAATGATATCATGAAATTCTCGCCCTTTTCAAACATTCTTGAGTGATCATGTTTGATCTTTATTTCATAACCTTCATTAAAATGCAATAACGTATAGCTTTCTCT
>JBEPWY010000199.1:0-6900 GCA_041642185.1 Marivirga sp. | reverse complement strand
ATTGAATATTTGGTATGGGCTAATGCTGTTGGATCAAAAGGATTTGTTCAAAGGAGTTGAAGTGCTTAATAATATAGAAAATAAAGAATTACAGGAAATTGCCGCCAAAGTTAAAAAAGCTTATCTAAGTAATTATGATAGTATTCCTTTATTACAAAAAGCCATAGAACTTAACCCCTATGATAGTGTATTAGCTAAACATTTAGCCGAAGTAATAAGTAATAAACCTATAATTGACAGGCAGAATGAGCTTTTGGAGTTTTTGATTGAATCTTTTGATTTAAAGAAAGAGGAATATGATTTCTTTGATGAAAGTGTATCACAAAAGAAGAGTACTTATAACGTGGCTGTTTTACTGCCCTTTATGATCAACAGCCTTACTACCTCCAAAGGCAATAAAGCTAATCAGTTTGTGCTGGATTTATATCAAGGAATACAGCAGGCAGCGGATGATCTCAATAAAAATGGTGAAAAAATCAAGCTTTTTGCATTTGATACTGAAAAAAATAGTAAGGCTACAGCTAAAATTCTTGCATCAGGTGAGCTCCTGGAAATGGATTTAGTAATTGGTCCCTTATATCCTGGCCCAGTTCAGTTAATGAAAGATTATTCTTATAAAAACAGAATAAATATGCTCAATCCATTATCTACTAGTTCATCTATTATAGGGAATAATCCTTATTCTTTTCTGTTAAAATCTACCACCGAAACTAGAGCAAAAAGAGCGGCCGATTATGTGAAGGAAAATTTCTCTAATAAACACGCTACTATCTTTTATGGTAATAGTAGCCAGGATTCTGTTTATGCTTTCTCTTATAAAAAGTATTTAGAAGAAGATTCTTTTAAAATATCATGGATGGTGAAAGCTGAAACAGCCGAAGAGGCGACCAATATTCTAAAAGATTTAACCTCCGTTTATGGAGAAGGTAAGGATGATGGTGAAGCTCATAAAAAGAGAAATGTGAAAGTAAGAGTAGATAAAGACGATGAATTATATTTATCTAAAGACAGCTTAGGGCATATTATGTTGGCTTCTTCTGAGAATATTTTGATATCCAGCGTACTTAGCGCCGTTGATACACGACGAGATGAATTGCAAGTAATTGGATTTGAAACATGGTTGGATATTAGGCAGATATCATTTGAACAATTGGAAAGAATGGGAGTAATTATGGTAGGGCAAAATTATTTTGATTTCAGTTCAGAGAAGGTTGCCAATTTTAAATCGCAATATAAAAACACATATAATGCATTGCCAAGCCAGTTCAGTTATGATGGGTATGAAGCCATGATGGTTTTTGGAACTAATTTGATTAAATACGGAAATTATTTTCAGTATGGAATTTATGAAAAGGGTTATACTAAAGGGTTTCTTTTTCATGGTTTTGATTATACCCATGCCAATGATAATCAGTTTGTTCCTATCATGAAATTGGAAGATTTGGATCTGTTAATGATTAATGTGGATGGTTATTCCGAAAGTAATAAATTTGATTAAAAAAAGCGAACCAACTTTATGAGTAATTTAAAAAAGAGTAAAGAGTTATTTGAAAAAGCACAAAAAGTGATTCCAGGGGGTGTAAATTCTCCCGTTAGAGCTTTTAAGGCAGTAGGAGGGGATCCTGTATTCGTAAAAAGTGCTAAAGGCGCATATATGTATGACGAGGATAATAACCGATACATAGAATTAATTAATTCTTGGGGGCCAATGATTTTGGGCCATGGAAATGAATTGATAGAAGAAGCAGTTGCCGAAGCACTTAAAAGTTCTCTTTCTTTTGGAGCACCCACTGCCAAAGAAGTGGAAATGGCAGAGTTAATTACTTCTATGGTTCCTTCTATCGAAAAGGTAAGAATGGTAAATTCCGGTACAGAAGCCACTATGTCTGCAATCAGAGTAGCAAGAGGCTATACAGGGAAAGATAAAATAATTAAATTCGAAGGATGCTATCATGGCCATGGTGACAGTTTTTTAATTTCTGCCGGTAGCGGGGCTGCAACTATGGGCACGCCAGACTCACCAGGTGTTACTAAAGGCACGGCCAAAGATACTTTAACCGCTCCTTATAATGATTTGGAAGCTTTAAAAGCAGTAGTGGATCAAAATAAAGGTGAAATTGCAGCACTAATTGTTGAGCCAGTTGCCGGAAATATGGGCTGTGTGCTCCCTCAAGAAGGATATTTGCAAGGTTTAAGAAGTATTTGCGACAAAGAAGGGATAGTATTAATATTTGATGAGGTAATGACTGGTTTTCGCTTATCGAAGGCCGGAGCACAGGGCTTGTACAATGTTAAGCCCGATATCACTACTTTAGGGAAAATTATTGGAGGTGGTATGCCTGTTGGTGCTTATGGTGGTAAGAAAGAAATCATGGATTTTGTTTCACCTCAGGGGCCTGTTTATCAAGCTGGCACACTTTCGGGGAACCCTATCGCCATGTCTGCAGGTTTGGCAATGTTAAAATATCTGGATCAAAACCCACAGGTTTACGAACAAATTGAACAATCGGGAAAATATTTAGCGAAGGAATTAGCATCGGTTAATAAGGAACTAGGTAAAAACTATACAATCAATCAAATTGGCTCAATGATTAGTCTGTTTTTTACAGAAGAGCCTATCCATGATTTTGAAACAGCGAAGGGTTCTGATACCGCTATGTTTGGTAAATATTTTCAGGGAATGTTATCGGAGGGAATCTATTTACCTCCTGCGCAATTTGAATCCTGGTTCCTATCCACTGCGTTAAGTAAAGCTGATTTGGAAGAAATTGTGGTCGCTCATAAAAAAGTACTAGAAAATATCTTAAACTAAGAAGTAATTATAGGTACATCTGCATAATTTTAATGTGATATTTGACTTTTTTAGGCTTAAGAATAACTTAAAAAGTATCAATTCATCTAAATTCCATACATATTCAGTAAATTATGTGAGTTTATGTGTTTTTTTCTCTTTTACTTACTACTTTTAGCGCAGTTGTATTTTATTGCTATATTTACTTTTGTAAAAAAAATAACTTTAATAAAACGTGAGATTTGCTAAATTTTTACTTTTAACAATTATATCAGGATTTTTTGCACAATCAGCTGATGCACAGTTCCGAAGGAGTAGTGCTAATAAAACAGTTACCTTTGAAGAACTGTATAATGATCCTTATGATATAAATAAATTATTTATTGGTATAACCCCTCTTTACGGAGATGTGCATGTTACTAATATCACCACAGGCTTTGGAGTAGATGCTACTTATTACCTGAATGATTTTATGCATTTTAAGGCCAATGCACGTACTCCTTATTATTCAGGCAGTGATTTTGCTAGGAACGCCGCCAATAAAAGCGACGCTTTTGACGGACGTTCAAGAGCTTATTTCCATGCTGAAGTAAGTGCATCTTACCATATATGGGATAAAGAGCAAGAGTCAAAAAGTATGATTTCTTTGTATTCTAAAAACTATAAAGGAGCTCAGTGGGCAGCCAAGGTTCCTCAAAGGGCTGAAATTCCTAATAAAAGAAGGGAGATTCTTTTTGCCAGATTAGGAGGTGTTTATTATGAAACTACTTCAGAGCTGAGCAGAGCCATTGCTTCACAAGGTGTAGAGGTTACTGGAACTGCTCCAGGGGAGGAAGACTTTATACTTTCAGGTGAAACAGATCAGGCCGTATATGGTAATGTGATTGGATATGGATTAAGTATTGGCGGTGGTTTTACATGGATGAAAAACTTTGCTGCCAAACCAGATAAAACTTATGAAGAGTTAGTGGATGATCATGTATTATCTACTTTCCTGGATTTATTTGTTTTTCCTGTAGTGACTGTAGAAGATTTTTTCTACAAGCCAGAAGGGACTAATGTTTTTTATCAATTTGCAGGTGATGAGGTAAATACCTTTATGTTTGGTGGAAGATTAGGCATTGATGGACATTTTAACAGAACATTAGGTTGGGGTTATGGGGCTGAATTAGGAGTGAGACCAGGTCTTGAAAAAAGAGGTTTTTATGGATTGATAAAAATCACATTCCCGCTTTACGGAACCAAGCTCGATTATAATGTAGAAGCATTCGGTAGGTAAAACATAATCTTTCCAAAAAATATAAAAAAAAGTCTGATTTTAAAATCAGACTTTTTTTGTGTTTGACATTTGTTACTTCAAGTGAAAGGTAAATTTTAAACAAAAATTAACTATCCCTCATTTTTTTGTATTCATTAATAAGTCCATTGGTAGAGCTGTCATGCCCAATAACAGGATTATCGTTACCTAGCTCAGGAAAAATGTTTCCTGCTAACTGCTTGCCTAATTCTACACCCCACTGGTCAAAACTGAATATATTCCAAATAACTCCCTGTACAAAAATCTTATGTTCGTACATGGCAATTAAACTGCCCAGGCTTTTTGGAGTCACTTTTTTAAGTAAAATGGAATTCGTAGGATTGTTACCTTTAAAAACTTTATAGGGTAATAATTGATCAATTTCTTCTTTTGGTAATTCTTTCTTCTCTAATTCCAGCCTGGCATCTTCCTCAGACTTACCGTTCATCAATGCTTCTGTTTGCGCAAAAAAGTTAGCTAGTAATTTCTCATGATGGTCTCCTATAGGATTATGTGAATTAGCTGGTGCAATAAAATCACAAGGAATTAACTTTGTTCCCTGGTGGATCAGTTGGTAGAAAGCATGCTGCCCATTGGTGCCCGGTTCGCCCCAAACAATAGGGCCCGTTTGATAATTTACTTCATTACCGTTTCTGTCAATGGTTTTGCCATTGCTTTCCATATTGCCTTGCTGAAAGTATGCGGCAAATCTGTGCATATACTGATCGTACGGTAGAATGGCTTCTGTTTCTGCTTTATAAAAATTATTGTACCATATGCCAATTAAAGCTAAAATAACCGGAGCATTTTCTTTTAAGGGCTGATTTCTGAAGTGCTGATCCATATCATGCGCACCTTTTAATAAATCTTCGAAATTTTTAAAGCCAACAGACAGTGCTATGGACAATCCTATTGCAGACCATAAGGAGTATCTTCCACCTACCCAATCCCAAAATACAAACATATTATCAGGGTCAATCCCAAATTCGATTACAGCTTTCTTATTGGTGCTTAAAGCGGCGAAATGTTTTTCAATGTCTTTTTCTACACCACCATTGTCCAAAAACCAATTTCTGGCTGTATGGGCATTGGTCATAGTTTCTTGCGTAGTGAATGTTTTGGACGCTATAAGAAAAAGGGTGGTTTCCGTATTAACTTTCTTCAAAACTTCAGCTATATGGGAAGCATCCACATTGGAAACAAAATGTGTGTTGATACCCTCTTTTTGGTAAGGTTTTAATGCTTCTGTTACCATAACAGGGCCAAGATCTGAACCTCCTATTCCTATATTAACTATATCCGTTATCTTCTGGCCAGAGCGGCCTTTCCACTCTCCTGAATGTACTTTATTACAAAATGTCTCCATTTGCTTTAGTACCTTTTTTACATCAGGCATCACATCCTTACCAGATTCTAAAACCGCTTCATCTGAAAAATTCCTTAATGCAGTGTGTAAAACTGCCCGACCTTCTGTTTCATTAATTTTTTCACCATTAAACATACTTTCAATCTGCTCCGGAAGCTTAAACTCTTCAGCCAATTCTAGCAGTAGCTTTATGGTTTCCCCATTTATCCTGTTTTTGGAGTAGTCTATGAAAATCTCATTAATCACCAGGTGAAAATTTTCAAATCTTTGCTGGTCATTTTGGAAGTATTCTTTAATGGGAATGTTTTTAATCTCTTCAAAATGCTTTTCAAGCTTTTTCCAGGCTGAGGTGGTAGTTGGATTTATATTTTTCATTTAACTAATTCTGATTTTTAATGTGATGGTACAAAGTTAAAACCTCATATGGTAAATGATAAGGATTAACGTTTAAAAAGGGCTTCAATTTAAGAAAAAACCAATTTTTTGAAGAAATAGACTGATAATACTGCTGACAATTTTAATTTAGTTCTGATGTTTTAAACTTAAATCAGTGAGTATATTCATGCTACTGATAAATTGGTTATAACCGCTATCCTTACTGAACTGGTTAATGCTCATTAAATGGCCTGGTTGGCATAATAGCATCAATATTTTAACATCATTGGTATCCTTTAGCAAGCCCTTACTTTTGAATAATTCCGATATTTGATAAAGCAATGCTTTCTGTAAAGGATTATTGGTATAATCGGGGATTTTATGTTCCCATGATGGCGAAGTAAGTGGTAAACTTACTGCATATATAGGCCTTTCCTTTTTCCTGGTTTTAGAAAGCAGTTTTTTAACATCTATTTTGTTGCCTGTATTTTCATCAATATAACTGGTGGTATAAGCGCTTCCATAGCCGTTGATCAGGCTTATTTGAAAGCCGTCCTGCTCATCGCCATTAGCAAGTAGAATGTTAAATTCTTTAGCTAGGTTAGCCCGGTAAATTTGTCCGGAATGCTTGCCGGCCAAATGCCAGGTATTAGCTGTGGCAATAATAGATTTGTAACCCATACTTTGTACAATCCCGGCTATATCGTCATCATAAAGGCATGCGGTATTGATGAAAATTTCTGGTTTAGCTTTAAAGAACTTCTTAAGCATGTTCTTATGGAGTAAAGCTTCCTGATGAAATAATTCATGTGAACATAAATAACTGAATGAATGATAAGCACAGGAGCCTGCTAACTGTAATTTACCTTTATTTACAACCTCCTGAACTTCCAAAAGGAATTCGGAATCTGCTTTTTCAAGCTGTTCCAGAAAAGAGATGCTAAAATACACTAAAGTAGTTTCCTGTACTTCAGCCATAGCAATGAGTCTTTTTAGCCGAGGTTTTATATAACTATTGTATTGGCTATTAAATAACTTCTCGCTCCCTTCAATGTCAATATATTCAGCTTC